>NZ_JBIAVJ010000010.1:220896-255386 GCF_042894025.1 Streptomyces sp. NPDC001549 | reverse complement strand
CTCGTCCGACAACGTCAACTCGGCCTTCGGCCGCCCCATCCCCGCCATAGACCAAGCCTACACATCTACACAGAATTCAAGACTCAGAAGACTAGCGGCTGGTGCACCGGCTGCCGGGGAGGGCGAGACGAGTGGTTCCCCGGACACGGACGAGGGCCTGCATGCCCCAGCGTGCCGGGACGGCGACGACGGCAGGCGGGACGAGCATGGCGCTGCGGCCGATCACCCGTGCGACATGGCCGAGTTCCCCCGGCGTCCCGTTGGCCGGTCGGTGGACCATCAGCGTCGGTAGCGTCCACAGAGGCGTCCGGCGTGTGTCCATGGAGTCCCGGGGACCCGCAGCGGGGTCCTCGGCGCCGGTGAACAGTTGAGCGTGGGGGCCGAGTGCGGAGGCGGCACGCCGCCCCACGGACGGCCTCCAGACCGGGTGCAGGGCGAGCACCCCTGCCGGCCGGACCACCCTGAGCAGCTCGGACACCAACTCCTCGACGTCCCGGACGTGCTGCGCGACGAAGCTCCCCAGCACGACGGAGAACGTGCGGTCGTCGGAAGGGCAGGGCCTGCCCGAGCGCAGCGACGGCTCGTTCTCCCGCGGGCGGCTCGTCGGAGTACGCGGGGTCGACTCGCACGACATCGAGCCGCGCGCGCCCGAAAGGGGAGTCACCGGCGCCGACGTCCAGAATCGGGCCTTCGCGAAGAAGGATTTCCGCACCGAACACGCGTTCATGGAATTCCATGGTTCCGCGTCCGGTTCTGATCGTTTTCCGGGAACGTGCGAGGTCTTTCCGGCGGGCGCCCTGTGTCATCGCGCGCTCCTCAGTCTTCCGCGATCCGAAGCTTTGGGTAAGGCTGGACACCTTTCCTTCACGCGGTCACACTGTATGAAGCTTCCGGCATGGGTGAAGGGGGACGGCGTGCATCAGGTGCGTTCTACGACAGCCGAAGATCGTGCATTGTTCGACGAACTCGTGGGATCGATCAGGCAGGACTGGCGTACGGAGGAGACGGCGGAAAGCACGCGAGAACGTCGGCGTCTCCTCGAACCGCGCGCCGGCGAAGGCGTCACTTGGTGAAAAGTGATTCCGGTCTGCGGCGATACAGCCGACTGACCCGGATCCACGCCGCGGGCGCGGCGGCATTCGTCTACCCCCTCGGAATTCTGGTGACCACGGGGGGAGACGCCTCCGTCGCCCTGCTGGTGACCGTATCGGCCCTTGGACTGCTCAGCCACACCTATGGATGCACGGTCAACGACCTCGCCGACTTGGAGTCCGACCGGCGGAATCCGGCGCGCCGCGCGAGCGTCCTGGTCAGTGGCGCCATCGGCGTCCGGGGCGCGCGCACGGCGCTGGTCGTCCAACTGGCCGCGGCAGTCGTGCTGACGGCCCTCGCCCAGGTCGTGGACGAGCCCCGATGGTCCTTCGCCGCCGGCACGACCGCACTGTTCGCCGCCATCACACTCTCCAACGTGTACCAGAAGCGCAGAGTCGCCCATCCACTCGCCATGGACGCCCTGTTCGGCGTGAACATGGGAGCCCCGGCCATCCTGTGCCTTGCTGTGGCTACCCCGGGGGATTCCACGGCCGCAGGGCTGGTCGCCGTTGTCTTCGGCCTCCACATGGTTCTGCTCAACGTCGTCGCCGGCAACCTCAAGGACCTTGAACACGACCGGGCGGTGGGCGACGACACGACCGCCCTCCGCTTGGGAGTACGGCTGACGGACGCGAGGCTGCTCGTACCCACGCCCTCATACCTGACTCTGCTCTGCCTCCTGATGACCGCGTCCGCCGCCTTCCTCCTCGCGCTGGTGCTGACCGCGCCGTCCCCGGCCGGGCAACGGGCGGCGGCAACGGTCGTGGTGTGCGCCCTCCAAGGCATGGCCGGACACTCGCTGTGGACGCTGGTACGCCAAGGTCGGCCCGTCGACCCGAAGGGCCGTGAGCTGTACCTCGGACTGAACTTCCTTGCGTTGATGGCGGCGTGCTTCCTGTGGGCACCCGTCGCGGTGACCGTCGTTGCCGCCCTCACCGTCGCATGGCTTCCGCTGACCCGCAGCCTGGTGACCCTTCCCTCCCACGAGCAGGAGCAGATCGCCTGATGCCTTCCCTGACCGAGGCACGATCCGCCGTGCCCTGGGAGACCGTCGTTGAGCGCGTCCGCATCGAGATCATCCGAACCGTACCGTCCCTCGATGCGACGGTCCGCGAGCTTCCTCGCAAGGTGTTCGGCCTCGAGTCCGGCTTCTTCTACATGCCGCTCGCCCAGGCCATGGAGTGGGGGGAGACGGACGGGAGCTGGCTGGAGGAGGTCGCCACGGTCTTCGGGCTGGGACACCTGTACTACGTCCTTCACGACCAACTCGTCGATTGTGGAGGGCTTTCCCCCAGGCAGGCAGTTCTCATGGACACCGCACTCAACCTCTACTTGACGTGCGGGGCACGGCTGGGCACCGACAGTGCGCACTTCCTGCTGTCCCACGGCGCGGGCACGGCTGCCTACGCCGAAGCCCTGCTGCGCGACATCGCGCACAACGAGCAGCCCGACCACGGCTACAGCGCCGACGACGTGTTCCGCCTGGGCGAGAAAGCCGCCCCCGGGCTCCTGGCTCTGGTCGTCGCGGCGAGTCGGTGTCGCCGGACCGCCTACATCACCGACCTGTCGCGGGCGGTCACCGACCTGTGCTCCGGGCTCCAACTGCTCGACGACCTGCAGGACCTGCGAGAGGACTGGCAGCACCACAACGTCACCCTCCCCGCCTCTCTCGCCATCGGCGCCTTGGGCCCCACCGACCCCCTGCTCTCGCCCTTCGCCTCGTACACGGCGGACGACGCCCTCGACGCGCTGTACCTGAGCGGCGGGGCGGCAGCGGTGCTGCGACTCGCGCTGCGCTGTCTGGAGCGTGCCCGTGCCTCGCTCTCCCGGGCCGACGCCGGCGTCGTCCTGGGTATGGTCAATACGTGGGCGGAGCGGGCCGCAGAACAGCTTGCCAGAGCAGAGAAAGGACCGGGCGCCCATGCTGATCTGGGGTGACCACGTCGAGCCGCCCTTGCGCACCCGGCTACTCGGCCATTCCTACGGCATCTACTACACCGTCTGCATAGGGCTTTTCCGCCCGACCGTACGGGCGCCGCGGGAAGCATTGCCCGGCGATCCGATTCTGTATTACACACCGCATTCGGATCTGATCCCGGGGGTTTTCGCGGCTCGGGCATTTCGTCATTTCGCGTGGGTGAATGACAACACCCTCGGGGGATACGCAGCTGCGCTGCCCGCCCTGGCATCAGGACTGGACGTCTTTCGCATCGGTCGTGGAGGACGCCGCACTCCCTACGAACAGCTCCGGGATTTCCTCAAGGAGCGAACGGGGCCGGTGGGGATCTTCACGGACGGCGGGCGCCGCGACGGCAGGGTGCGGACTTCGCTGGTGGCGCTCGCCCAGGACACGGGCAGGGCCGTCGCCCCGCTGCGGATACGAGCGGACCGGGCCTGGGAGTTCCAGGGGCAGTTGGTGCCGCGCCCGCTCAGTACGGTCCGGGTTGTCCGGGGGACGCCTATCGCCGCTTCCGTGCTCACTGCGGCCGGGGCCGAACAGGCCAGGGACATGCTTCAGAAGTCGCTGGACGCGCTCGACGACGCGCCGACCCCGACCACAGTGCCGGGCGGGCGGGACACGCGGGGTGACCAGGGCGCGTGGGACGCCTCGTGAGCGGCGCGGGGCCGCCGCCTGAACCCGCCATGGCGGCCGCGGCCGCTTCAGGCCGTGGCAGGTTGCGGATCGCCGGATGGCTGTGGGACTACACAGGCTTGGTGAGGCTGGAGTGCCTGCCGCTGCTGTCCGCGCCCTTCCTGCTGGGCGCCGCGGTATCCCCCACCGGGTCGTCGGTGACGGCGTACGCCTGGTTCGGGGCGGGTCTCGCCCTGCACGGTCTCAGCTGTGTCAGCAACGATGTTGCCGACAGGGAACTCGATGCCCGCGACCCCAGACGCGCGAACCGGCCCCTGACATCGGGACGCGTACCGGTCCGGCACGCCGTCGCCCTGTCCCTTCTGCTGGGGGTGATCTTCGCCCTCGCCGTCCTCGCCCTGCCCAGCGAGCACCCCGCGCTCCTCTGGGGCTCACTCGCCCTCACCATCTGGGGCAACATCCGGCAGAAGCGCTCGTCCGTTCCCACCCCGGTGTCCGACCTGCTGTGGGGCATGAGTGTCGCCGCGCCGCTGCTCGCGTTCACGCCCGCTCCGACGGTCGCCCATGTGGCCACCACGGCGGCCCTCGCTCTGGTGGTCACCGCGTTCGACGTGGCGGGGGGAGACGTCAAGGACTTGGACACCGACCTGCGCGGCGGTCTGCGAACGTCCGGGATCGTCCTGGGCCTGCGCCCCACCCCGTATGGGATCACCACCTCCGCCGCCTTCCGGTTGACGATGACGGCCGGCTACGCAGCGGTAGGGACGCTGTGTATGACGGCGCTGATCGCCGCCTCGGCAGGGTTCCCGCTGCTCCTGGCCGCGCTCGCGGCCCTCCTTGCAGGAACCCTGCCCCTGGCACGCCACACGGTCGCGCGAGTCCTCGCGCCCGGCGGACGCAGCGTCCTGTTTCTCCTCGGCCCCTTCGCCGCGCTGCTCTGCGCGACCGCGGCACTGGCACCGCACGCCGCCCAGGTCGCGGAGGCCACAGGAGTCGTGGTCGGCGTCACGGCTGCCGCCGCCCTCGGCCGCCGGGCCGTGGCACCCGGCGCGGGCTGGCCGCCCCCTGACGGTGCCCCAGGCCCTGAATGACTCAAGTGCTGTGTCCGGCAAGGTTCACCGGGTTGCGACGCCCGGCACGGCACCTTGCTGCGTTGCCGGACCGCGCACGTACGTCCCCAGTGCTCCAGCATCATCGTGTGGGTCTCGCGTCCGCCGCCCGACTGCTTGTATCCGCCGGAGGTGACGTGCGCAGAGTTCGGCAGAACTCCGGAACCATGGAGGGGGGGCAAGGGCCTGCCCGGCCTTCGTTCCGGCAGAGAGGCCGGGGAGAATCCGGCCTTTCTCAGACTACGGAGAGCAGGTCCACCACGAAGACGAGCGTGGAACCCGCCGGGATCAACGGCGAGGGGGACTGGTTGCCGTAGCCGAGGCGCGGGGGGACGATGATCTCGCGCCGACCGCCGACCTTCATCCCCCTGATTCCCCGGTCCCAGCCCTTGATGACTCTGCCACCACCCACGGCGAACTTGAACGGCTGGCCCCGGTCCCAGGAGGCGTCGAACTCCATTCCGGACTCGAAGGTGACCCCGACGTAGTGAACCCGGACCACCCTGCCCGGCTTCGCCTCAGGCCCGTCCCCGACGACGAGGTCCCGGATGGTCAGCTCCTGGGGAGCATCACCCCCCGGAAGTTCGATCTCGGGCTTCGTCAGTTCACTCATCGCAGCCTCATTGCTCTCCGCCGGAATCCTCGTACAGACCAGCCCGGCGCATGGTCACTCCATGCCGTAGATGATCACGCTACCGAGAACGCTGATCGACCGAAGTACATCAAACCCCACGGAGCGCGGCGCGGAGTGACTGGGCATGCCACGTCTTCGTCGTCGATCGCGTCCGGAAGGCTGTTGCAAGGGCGTTCCTGGTCGTTCGTCACGCAACGACCTCGGACGCTGTCGTACTCGACTCCGCAGACCCCCTCGGAAGAGGCCGTCTAAAATGTCGGCCGCGCGTTGATGTCACATGCGGTTGACGTCACGCAGGGTCATGCTCATGTGCAGTCTTGCGTCCGTGAGCCGTCCGACCGGATGCGTCCGGGTAGCTGTTCCTACGGGGGAGAACTTCGGTGTTCGGAATCATCAGGCCATGCCGTCATCGCCTGGGCGAGGGCTTGCGTACCGAGTGGATGGCGCATCTGTGCGGGCTGTGCCTGGCTTTGCGCAGCGAGTACGGGCAGTTCGCGAGGGTGGCCACCAACTACGATGGCCTGATCGTTTCGGTGCTGACCGAAGCGCAGTCGGAGCGTACCGGGGACGGGCGGCGGGGTGCCGGTCCGTGCCCGCTGCGCGGGATGCGGTCGGCGGACGTGGCACAGGGTGAGGGTGCGCGGCTGGCGGCGACGGTGTCGCTGGTGCTGGCCGCGGCGAAGATGCGTGACCATGTGGCCGATGGCGACGGCTTGGTGGGGCGCCGCCCGGTGGCGCTGGCGGCGCGCCGGATCGCCCACAACTGGGACCGTGCGGGCGTCGCAGGCGGCGAACGACTCGGCTTCGACACCGCGCTGCTGCTCGGGGCGGTCGAGCGCCAGCCGGACGTCGAGCGGTCGACCGGCCCCGGTGGCTCGCTGCTGACGGTCACGGAGCCCGCGGAGACGGCGACCGCAGCCGCCTTCGCGTACACCGCAGTGCTCACGGACCGCCCGGGCAACGCCGAACCGCTGGCGGAAGCCGGCCGCCTGTTCGGCCGGCTGGCGCATCTGCTGGACGCGGTGGAGGACCTGGACGCGGACGAGGCGTCCGGCGCGTGGAACCCCATCGCCGTGACCGGCGCGGACCACGCCGAGGTGCGCCGGCTCTGCGACGACGCCGTCCGTGGAATCCGACTCGCCCTGTCCGACGCCGTATTCGTCGACGCGCGGCTGGTGCGGGCGCTTCTGGGCGGCGAGTTGGAGCGTGCCGTCGATCGAGTCTTCGACCCTCGGCATCGTCACCATCAGCACCGCCGCCAGGTGCGGGGCCGGCGCATGCTGCCCTGGCTGGGACGCCGTGCGGAGACGGAAACGCCCTCGGGGACCGGCACGGGCACGGCCTGCGGCGTAGGGGAGCTTGCGGGCGCGGTCCCGGAGGGTGGGGTGATGGCGTCGGGCCGGCCGTCGGAGGGGCAGTGTCGGCGGTGTCGCGAGTGGGGCCGGTTGTGCGGCGATTGCAGGTTGTGTTCCACATGCTGCCGCTGCAACGGAGACGACGGCCAGGATGAGGGAGAGCCCCTGCAGTTCGGCGACGGCAACCGCAACGGCGGCTCGAGCCGGGATGGTTCCGGCAGGGATGGCTCCGGGAGCGACGGCTGGTTCGGCGGCCAGGGCGGCGGCAACCCGGGTGGGTCCTCCGGCGGTTCGGGCGGCGGTCATGGGTCCAGTGGCTCTGGTGGTTCCGGCGGAGGCTCGGGTGACGGCTGCTGCGGTGGCGGTGGTTGCTGTAATCCGTGCAAGTGCTGCTGCGACTGCTGCGACTGAACGACGGATGAGCCTGGTTCCCCGCCCGGCGGGGAACCGGGTGCCGGACTCTCGTCGCTGTGCGTCGACGACGGCGTACGCCACCGGGAGGCGTCGACGTGTACAGGGCCCGGCCGTGGAGCGTGTGCCACCGGCGCGTTCGGGGACGCCTATCGCCGAGCTCGGCGGTGATCAAAAGCTTCGGGCCTGCGAGGGAGCGCATGCAGATCTTCCAGCGGCTTTCGAGGGCGGCCTTGTGGCACGTGGCCGCGAGTGCTGCGGCGGGGGCCGCATGGGGGGAGGCGGCGCGGCGGAAGACCCCGGTCCAGGCGCCCGGAAGGAGGGGTGCACTTGCTGCCAGTCGTGCTGGAGCTCGGCGCCGGCCTGCTCCAGAAGCCATGTCCTGGCCGTTCCGGGACGGCAAAATGGTTTGAGCCCGGGCGGCGGCACCGACAGGATCGGGGAACACCGATGAGTTCTTCCCGGCGCCGCGGTCTGTCAGTGTGACCTACTCACGTGCGGAGGACGCTCACATGACGGAAGGCACCATGCCCGCGCCACACGCAACGCCCACCCTCTCGCCCGCCCGCGTCACCGCCGTGCTGCGGATTCTCGTGCTGTCCACGTTCGTCGTCCTCCTCAACGAGACGATCATGGTCAACGCGATCCCGCGGCTCATGCGCGATTTCGAGGTCACCGCGGCAGCCGCAGGGTGGCTGTCCACGGCCTTCATGCTCACCATGGCTGTCGTCATCCCGGTGACGGGGTGGTTCCTCCAGCGCGTGACGACCCGAACCGCCTTCGGCCTCGCCATGGCACTGTTCCTCGCCGGCACGGCTCTGGCCGCGGCCGCGCCCGCCTTCCCCGTACTGCTGGCCGCCCGCGTCATCCAGGCCAGCGGCACCGCCGTCATGATGCCGCTGCTCATGACGACGTTGATGACCCTCGTGCCCCCGCACGACCGCGGCCGTGTCATGGGCAACATCACCCTCGTCATCTCCGTCGCACCCGCCCTCGGCCCCGCCGTCTCCGGTGTGCTGCTGCAGCTGGGTTCATGGCGCCTGCTGTTCTTGGCCGTGCTTCCCATCGCCGGATCCATGGCCATATTCGGTCGGCGCAAACTGGTCAACATCGGCGAGCCGCAGGCCGGTCCGATCGACTGGTTGTCCGTCCCCCTGGCGGCAGCGGGCTTCGGCGCCCTGGTCTACGGCCTGAGCGGGCTCGGTGCCGGGAACGCGGCCCAGGCCCCCGTGCCCCCGGCGGCCACGACCCTGGTCGGCGCCGTACTGGTAGGCCTGTTCGTATGGCGACAGCTGGCACTGCAGCGCTCGTCCGCACCGCTGCTGGACCTGCGCGCCCTGACGTTTCGTCACTTCTCCGTGGCACTCGGCCTGATGTGCCTGTCCTTCATGGCCCTCATGGGTGCGTTCATCCTGCTGCCGATCTATCTGCAGGAGGTGTGCGGCCTGACCTCACTGCAGACCGGGCTGCTCCTCATCCCCGGCGGCGTGACCATGGGCCTGCTCGGACCACAGGTCGGCAAGCTCTACGACCGAGTCGGCGCACCACGCCTGGTCGTACCCGGAGCCGTACTCACAGCGCTTTGCCTCGCGCTGTTCGCCCTCACGGGCGAACAGACCTCGCCGTGGCTGGTGCTCGCCCTTCACGTGGCCCTGAGTGCGGGCATGGCGTTCATCTTCACCCCCGTCTTCACCTCCGGCCTGTCCGTACTGCCGCCGCACCTCTACCCCCACGGCTCCGCCATCCTGGGCTCGCTCCAACAGGTCGCGGCCGCCGCCGGCACCGCCCTGGTCATCAGTGTCATGTCGGGACAGGCCGCCACGGCAGCAGCCGAGGGCGCTGGCACCACCGGCGCCCTCGCCACGGGCATCCGGTGGGGATTCGGCATCGGTGCCATGGTCGGCGCCCTGGCCGTGCTGGCCGCGTTGCTGATCCGCACCCCGCCCGCTCCGCAACAGCCTGCTGTGCCGGAGGCTCAGGACGAAGACGGCGCCGCGACGAACAAAACCGCCCACACATGAGGAATGCCTCGACGCGCAGCTGTACTGGCTGGGGGCGGGGTGCGGCGGCAGAGCCGGTGCTGCGGCGCCTGCTGCCGCCGGCCCACCCCAGCCTGGAGCCCAGGGCCTGTCTGCAGTGCTGCCATCTCCCCTCGAGCGTACGAGCGCAGGTCATGTGAGTACGCGTACTCACTCCGAGACCGGTAACCGCACCCATCCGCCGCGCATCCCGCTCGCATAGCGTCCTCGCATGCCCGACAAAACCGTGCCAAGCGCCGCCACCCCTGACTCGAGCCGGCCCAGGGCCTCCTCTTGCCTCCTCGGCACCCTGGGATGTGGTGGCGCGGCGCTCCTCGGCGTACTCGTTCTGGTCGTCACGCTCGCATGGGGCTCATGGGGGTCGACGGACTTCCGTCGCGTCGCACCCGAGGAGATGGCGAACCGCGCCCTCCAGCGTTCCCAGAAGGCCTACGAGGTCATGGGATTCAAGCGCACCATAGAACCCGGAGTCGAGGACATCGGCGTCAGCACGGAGAACACGTTCGGCTCCAGTTTCTGCTACGACGGGGGACTGCTGGGGCTGGAGGACACGACCGTCGACGGCGCCTACTCGATGAGCCACAACTGGGCACTGGACCACGTGCCGGCGAGCCAGGCGGTCCCCGGCCTCCGCCGGCTGCACCAGTTCTTCAAGGACAATGGCTGGAAGGTCACGTCCTACCGCGAGGGCGGGCAGGGCAGGGACTGGGAGTTGTTCGTCCAGCGGGCCGGCGGCGACGAGCGGATGTCCTTCACCTGGTACCCGGACCGGGAGTACTTCACCGGCGGCGCCAGCGTGCCCTGCGCCTACGACCCGGAGTGGAAGAACGGCGACGTCGGCCCTGCCGGGGACGACCAGAGGCCACCCGCCTTCGGGCCCGCACAGCGGGACTAGCGGGCGGCCCGCCGCCGGGTCACAGAACGTGCCACTGGAGGCGTTACTTCTCCACGTACGGATGTGTGAACACGCGGGACGGTAATCCGGCAAGAGGAGCCGCCGTTTCGCGGGTTCCTGGAGATTCCGGATGTTCGGGCCGCGCCCGTTCCTGCGACATCGGCGGCACCACCGCCCGCAAGGGCAGGCACGGGCCGCCCGGCTCCCGTCCTCACCGGCGACGTGCTTTACGCCGTCCTGCGCCACCGCGCCGACAAACCCCGCTCTGCCACGTCAGGCGACATGCTCGCCATCTTTAGAAGAAGCCGAGCTTCTTGGGGGAGTACGACACCAGCATGTTCTTCGTCTGCTGGTAGTGCTCCAGCATCATCTTGTGGGTCTCGCGGCCGATGCCCGACTGCTTGTATCCGCCGAAGGCGGCGTGGGCCGGGTAGGCGTGGTAGCAGTTCGTCCAGACGCGGCCCGCCTGGATCGCGCGGCCCGCGCGGTAGGCGGTGTTGATGTCCCGGGTCCAGACACCCGCGCCCAGGCCGTACGCCGTGTCGTTCGCGATCCGTACGGCGTCGTCGAAGTCCTGGAAGGACGTCACCGACACCACCGGCCCGAAGATCTCCTCCTGGAAGATCCGCATGCGGTTGTCGCCCTCGAAGATGGTCGGCTGGACGTAGAAGCCGCCCGCGAGATCGCCTTCCAGTTGCCGGCGCTCGCCGCCCGTCAGGATCTTCGCGCCCTCCCGCTGGCCGATCTCCACGTACGACAGGACCTTCTTCAGCTGCTCCTCCGAGGCCTGCGCCCCGATCATCGTGTCCGTGTCCAGCGGGTGCCCCGGCACGATCAGTTCGGTGCGGGCCACGGCCGCGTCGAGGAAGTCCCCGTACCGGCCCCGCTCGATCAGCGCGCGCGACGGGCTCGTGCACACCTCGCCCTGGTTGAGGGCGAACATGGTGAAGCCCTCCAGGGCCTTGTCGCGCAGGTCGTCGTCCGTCGACCAGATGTCGTCGAAGAAGAGGTTCGGGCTCTTGCCGCCGAGTTCCAGGGTGACCGGCTTCAGGTGCTCGGCCGCGTACTGCATGATCAGCCGGCCGGTGGCGGTCTCCCCGGTGAAGGCGATCTTCGCCACCCGAGGACTGGACGCGAGCGGCTTGCCCGCCTCCTCCCCGAAGCCGTTGACGATGTTGACCACGCCCGGCGGCAGCAGGTCCGCCACCAGGCTCAGCCAGTAGTGCACCGACACCGGCGTCTGCTCGGCCGGCTTCAGCACCACCGTGTTCCCGGCCGCCAGCGCCGGGGCCAGCTTCCACACCGCCATCAGGATCGGGAAGTTCCACGGGATGATCTGCCCGACCACGCCCAGCGGTTCGTGGAAGTGGTAGGCGACGGTGTCGTCGTCGAGCTGGCTCAGCGCGCCCTCCTGCGCGCGCAGCGCTCCCGCGAAGTACCGGAACTGGTCGACGGCCAGGGGCAGGTCGGCCGCCAGGGTCTCCCGCACCGGCTTGCCGTTCTCCCAGGTCTCCGCGACCGCGAGGGCCTCCAGGTTCTGTTCCATCCGGTCCGCGATGCGCAGCAGGATCGACGACCGCTCGGTGACCGAGGTACGCCCCCACGCGGGCGCCGCCGCGTGGGCCGCGTCCAGCGCCCGCTCCACGTCCTCGGCCGTGCCCCGGGCGACCTCCGTGAAGACCTTGCCGTTGACCGGGGAGGGGTTCTCGAAGTACCGGCCGCGGGCGGGCGGAGCGTACTCGCCGCCGATGAAGTGGTCGTAGCGGGACGCGTACGACATGAGCGCCCCCTCGGTACCGGGCGCAGCGTAGCGGGCCATGGTGTCCTCTCCTTGCCGGGCGCCGGCCGCCGTCGGACAGCGCTCGGGTGGAGGCTAGGAGCGGGCAGGTTGCGGATACGTTGCACGCCGCCGTCCACCGGGGTCCGGGCCCGGGCGCGCGCCGAGCTCCCGGTCGAGGGCGTGTACGCGGGCCAGCGCGGCCGGCCTGCGCTCCGGCGGCAGCGCCGCCGCCAGCGCCCGCCACGCCTCCGGGTCGTCCGCACCCCACGGGCCGCACACCCAGTCGGTCAGCAGCCCGGCATCCGCCCGCGCGATCACGGCCGCCCGCGCCTGGTCCTCGATCCGGCGCCGCAGCCGGACGATGCCGGGCGCGGTGGAGGCCGGGAGCAGGGGGCCGGGGTAGTGGTGGAGGGCCGCGGACACCGCCCCGGCGGCCAACTGCCGCGTCAGGGCGGTGAAATCCGCGTTCAGTGGACCGGCCGTGCGATACGGGCGCGAAAGCGGCGCCGACGGCCCCAGCAGGGCGCGCAGCCGGGAGATCTCGGCGCGTAATGTCACCGGTGACACCGACTCGTCCTCGTACAGGGCGATCGCCAGCTCCTCACCCGACAAGCCCTCGGGATGGTGCGCGAGCAGCGCCATGATCTCGCTGTGCCGCCGCCCCAGCCGGAGCCTGCGGCCGGCGGTGACCAGCACCGCCTCGTCCTGGCCGAGGGCGGCGAGGGTGTCCCGGGCGGCCGGTGGATCCGGTTCGAGCAGGGTCAGCTGGGCTTCCGCAGCCCGGGCCACCGCCTGCACGAAGCCGAGGGAGTGCGGGTGGGCCAGGCCGTCGCCCCCGGTGATGTCCACGGCGCCCAGCAGCCTGCCGGTCCGGGGATCGCGCACCGGGGCCGCCGCACAGGTCCACGGGTGCACCCGGCGGCTGAAGTGTTCGGCCCCGAAGACCTGCACGGGCTCGCCCGTCGCGACCGCCGTCCCGGGCGCGTTGGTCCCCATCGCCGACTCCGCCCAACGCGCACCGGGGACGAAGCCGAGGCCCTCGGCCCTCCGCAGGGTGCCCGGTTCGCCCTCCACCCACAGCAGGCTGCCCCGTGCGTCGCACACCGCCAGCAGATGAGCCCCGTGCGCGGCGAACGCCCCCACGAGATCCCGGAACAGCGGCATCACCCGGGCCAGCGGATGCTCCTCGCGGTACGAGCGCAGCTCCGCCTCCGCGAGCTCCACCCGGGGTGCGCACTCCGGGCTGAGCCGGGCCCGCGCGCACCGCCGCCAGGACCGCGCGATGACCGCCCGGACCGGGTCCTCGACCCGCCCGTCCCGGGTGAACGCGGCATGGGCCCGCCGTAGTTCGCGCGTGCGCGCGGCCGGATCGGCCCCGCCCGGCAGCGCCACCGACGGATCGCCCATGTCACCCTCCCGTGGTGCCGCGGTACGGAGCTGCGGAGCGACGGAGCCACCGAGCTGCGGAGTTACGGAGCTGCGGAGTTACGGAGTTACCGAGCTGCGGAGTCACCGAGCTGCGGAGCGTCCCCATCGTCGTCCCGGTACCGGGTCCCGGCAAGCCATACGTCGGCCAGGACGCCGGCGGTACGCGGCCCGCGCGGGCCGAAACCTCACGGGGCGGGATCGGCCTCCAGCGCCGAGCCCGGGTCCGGCGCAGACGGCCCCGACGGGATCCACCGGCCCGCCTCGCGGTGGTACGGCCACCAGCGCCCCTCCCGGCCCAGCCGGAGCTGGCGGCCGGTGTTCGCCTCCGTCCAGCGGGCGCGGACCCGGCGGAGCACCGGCGCCTCCCCGTCCGCCCACGCCGCGGCCAGGGCCGTCCGGGCACGGGCCAGGGTGCTCCGGTCCGGCGTCCAGTCGTCCTCCAGCGCCGCGAGGCCCGGAGCCGCGCCGAAGCCCCAGGCGCGTACGGCCAGTTCCATGTCGGCCCGGCTGCGTCCGGTAGCCGCCGCCAGACGGGAGCGGACCCGGAAGTCATGGGCCTCGGCTGTGAGTCGTACGGCGTCTTCGGCGCGCGTGAGCGGGGCCGCCGGGGCGCGGTCGGCGTGTCCCGGAGCCAGCGCCTCCGCGAGCCGCCGGTGGGCCTCGGCCGCGGCCGCCTGTGCCAGGAACTCCACCGCGTCCACGTCGAGATGTGGTTCCGGTTCGACCTCGGTGTCCAGCGTCGGCGGCTGGCCCGGCGCCTGTGGCAGCCCCGGCACCGGGGGCAGGGCAGGAAGGACGGCGCCCGCCGCGAAGACCTCCGCCGCCGGGACCCCCTCGTCGTCGGGCGTTCGCGGAGCATCTCCTGCTGCTTCCGCCGTGCTCCGCTGCGCCAGCTCGTCCACCAGCCGGCGCTCGCCCCGGCCCCGCAGGAGCAGCAGCACGAAGGGGTCCTGGTCCAGCAGCCGGGCCACCTGGTAGCAGAGCGCGGCCGTGTGCGGGCAGTGGTCCCATTCGCCGCAGTCGCAGCGCGGATCGAGGTCCCCGACGCCCGGCAGCAGCTCCACCCCGGCCGCGGCCGCGTCCTCGGCGAGCTCCGGCGGCACCTCCCGGTCGAGCAGCGCCGCGATGTGCCCGGCCTCCGCGGCGGCCAGATCCAGCAGGCGGTCCCATTCCGCTTCCGTGAACTCCTGCACCAGCACGTCCGTCCGGTGCGCCGTCCCGTCCGGATCGCGCACCACCGCGGTGAGCCCGCCGGGGCGTACCGACACCGCGCCGAGCGCGCCCGAGCGCGCGTACCGGCGACCCTGCTTGACCTGCGTCCCGTCGAGCGCGCTGCCCTCCAGGGCGCGCAGCCAGGCATGGCCCCACCAGGTGTGGGCGAAGCCGCGGCCGCGGGTGGGCGCCACGGCCGGGAAGGTCTTCTCGTACGGGTCTCGGGCGTTCATCGCTCACTCCTCGCGCGCGGTCGGGCGCAGCGCCACGAGTTCGGCCAGTTCGGCATCGGTCAGTTCGGTCAGCGCGCCCTCGCCGCCCGCGAGGACGGCGTCGGCTAGGGCGCGTTTGCGGGCCAGGAGCTGTGCGATCCGGTCCTCGACGGTGCCCTCGGCGATGATCCGGTGGACCTGTACGGGCTGGGTCTGGCCGATGCGGTAGGCGCGGTCGGTGGCCTGTTCCTCGACGGCCGGGTTCCACCAGCGGTCGAAGTGGATGACGTGCCCGGCCCGGGTGAGGTTCAGCCCGGTGCCCGCCGCCTTCAGGGACAGCAGGAAGACGGGGACCTCGCCCGCCTGGAAACGGTCGACGAGCTCCTCACGGCGCGGCACCGGCGTCCCGCCGTGCAGCAGCTGCGAGCTGATCCCGCGGGCCTGCAGGTGCTTCTCCAGGATCCTGGCCATCGCCACGTACTGGGTGAAGACGAGGACCGAGCCACCCTCGGCCAGGATCGTGTCGAGGAGTTCGTCGAGCAGCTCCAGCTTTCCGGAGCGGGCGCCACCGCCACCGCCACCGCCGCTGGCATCGCCACCGGCCTCCTTGGCGCCATGTTCCGCCGGGCCGTGCTCCCGCAGGTAGTGGGCCGGGTGGTTGCAGATCTGCTTGAGGGAGGTCAGCAGCTTGACCACCAGACCGCGCCGCTCCATCCCGTCCGCCTCCGAGATCGCGGCGAGGGTCTCGCGTACGACCGCCTCGTAGAGCGAGGTCTGTTCGCGGCTGAGGACGACGGTGTGGTCGGTCTCGGTCTTGGGCGGCAGCTCGGGCGCGATGCCGGGGTCGGACTTCTTGCGGCGCAGCAGGAACGGCCGGACGAGCGCGGACAGCCGGGCGGCGGCCTGCGGGTCGCGGCCGCTCTCGACGGGGTCGGCGTAGCGGGACCGGAAGGTGCCGAGGCGGCCGAGGATCCCGGGCGTGGTCCAGTCGAGGATGGCCCACAGCTCGGCGAGGTCGTTCTCGACGGGGGTGCCGGTCAGGGCCACGCGGGCCGGTGCCGGGATGGTACGCAGGGCCTTGGCGGTGGAGGAACGCGGGTTCTTGACGTGCTGGGCCTCGTCCGCCACGACCATGCCCCAGCCGGTGGCGGCGAGTTCGGGCGCGTGCAGGCGCATGGTGCCGTAGGTGGTGAGGACGAATCCCCCCGTGTGCCCCGTCAGCCCGGCGAGCCCCGTGAGCCCCGTGAGCCCGGCGAGGCTGCGGCCCGGGCCGTGGAAGCGGCGTACGGGGGTGCCGGGGGCGAACTTCTCGATCTCCCGCTGCCAGTTGCCCAGCAGCGAGGCCGGGCACACCACCAGGGTGGGTCCGGCGGTGCCGGGATTCCCGGGCCGGTTGCGGTGCAGGTGGAGCGCGATGAGGGTGACGGTCTTGCCGAGGCCCATGTCGTCGGCGAGGCAGGCGCCGAGGCCGAGCGAGGTCATCCGGGCCAGCCAGCGCAGGCCGCGCAGCTGGTAGTCGCGCAGGGTGGCCCGCAGCTCCGGCGGCACGCCGGGGGCGTCGGCCGGGGCGTCGGCGGCCTCCTGCGGGTCGGTGGCGAGGCGCGCGCGCAGCCCTTCCAGCGGACCGGTGGCCTCTACGCCGACCCGCTTGCCGTCGATCTCCGCCGACCCGGTGAGTACGGCGGCCAGCGCGTCCGCGGCCGCGATCCTACGGTCCTGGCGGGCGCGGGCCCGGCGGGCCTCGGCGGGATCGACCAGGACCCACTGGTCGCGCAGCCGGACCAGGGGGCGCTTCGCCTCGGCGAGACGGTCGAGTTCGGCGCGGGTGAGATCGCCCTGGTCGCCGAGGGCGTGGCGCCAGCTGAAGGAGAGCAGGGCGCCGGGGGCGAGCAGACCGGAGGGGCGTGCGCTCGCGGTGGTGTCGCCGGGGGAGCCGAGGACGGCCCGGGCGCTCAGGTCCCGCCGGAGCCCGCGCGGCCAGTGCACCTGGACCCCGTCGGCGGCCAGGGCGGCTGCGGCTTCGCCGAGCAGCTCCGTGACCTCCTCGTCGGCGAGTTCGACCGCGTCCGGGACGGCCGCGCCCAGCAGCGGGGCGAGTGGGGGCCACAGCCGGGACGCGCGGCGCAGGGCGCGGAGGGCGTCCATCCGGGCGCCGGGAGGGAAGGCGGCCGCGGCCGGACCGGATCCGGCCCAGACGTCGGCGGCATCGGCGACGAGGGCGGCGTCGGCCAGGCTGTGCATCTGCAGGACGGCCCGGAAGGCGGGGGCGGCTTCGGGGTGCTCTTCCGCGGCCGGGTCGAGGACCCGGTCGAGCTCGATCCTCAGGGAGATCCGCACCCCGGCGTCATGGCCGGCGGCCACCTCGGCGGCCCATCCGCGCAGCTCGGGGTGGAGCTGCGGGGGTAGGTCGGCGTAGGCGGGGCCACCGGCGGCCGCGGGCGCGGCGGGGGAGCGGGGGAGGGTGTCGGCGACCGCGTCGAGGAAGGCCCGCAGCAGCGGCTCCGGCGCGGGCAGCCGGGGCGGCCCGTCGGCGTTCAGCGGCACGCAGTGGGCGGCGGGCGGCATGGCGGCGGCCAGTTCCCGGACCACGTCGAGGTCGGCGGCCTCCAGCGGCCCGATCCGCCAGGCGTCGTAGCCGGCGGGGCTCAGCCCGGGCAGGAGCTGCCCGCGGGCGGCGAAGCGCAGGGCGAGCAGCGTGGCGGCGCCCCAGAACGCCGTGGCGGAACTGCCGGTTCCGTCGGTCGGGTCGGCCGTCCCCGCCTGGGCTTCGGCGGTCCCGGCCTGGGCTGCGAGGGTCCCCGCTTCGGCTGCCGCGGTCCCGGCCTCGGCCGCGGCGGACCGGGCGCGGGTGAGCAGGGGCAGGGCTTCGTCCACGGACAGGACGCGTGCGACCACGGTGGCCCGGCGCAGGTCGGGGGTGATGACCGTGAGCTCCTCCGAGCTGCCGTCGCGGGACGAGGCGCCGGCACCAGCGCCGACACCAGCACCAGCACCAGCGCCGACACCAGCGCCGACACCTGCACCTGCACCTGCACCTGCACCGGCACCTGCACCTGCACCGGCACCGGTACCGGTACCGGCATGGGCGCCAGGCACCTGGCCGTCGGTCCGCCAGAGGGCGATCCGGCCGCCGCGGGCCGGGTCGGCGGGAAGGAACACGGCGGAGTGGTGGTGGATGAGGCCGGAGATCTCGGGGAGCACGCATTCCTCAAACTTGACTACCGGGTACGGGGTGGCCGAGGCTACCCCACCGCGGGCGCCGGGCGCCGGGCGACGCGGGCGCGACCGTGCCCCGGGTTACTTAGAAGACCGTTCGGGTGCCCGGGAACGCGTGGTCTCGACGGCACGTTGAGCGGGTAGTAGTTGGTCGACGGCAGAAGGAGGTGTCCGCAGATGTCCACGAGCGGAAAGATCGCGGTTGCCGGAGTCGTGGCAGCCATCGTGCTGTTCTGGACCGTGGGGTTCTGGGCGGGACTGCTGGTCCTGATTGGCGTGCCGGCCGCCGCCTATCTCCTGCTGGACTCCTCCCAGCGGCGTCGTCTGCGGGGTATATCCAGGAAGCAGATCGGCCGCTGACCGCGGCCGCCGCACGGTCGCCCGGCGGGGCGGCCGGGCTCCGGCTTCGGCGCGGAGCCCGGCAGGCATGGCCGCGGGGCGGGACCCGGGCGCGTACCCGTCCGGTGGCGGTGACGCCCGAAAGGTGTGGCCCGCCCGGGCGGCGGCCGGGTCAGGCGGCGCCGCTCACGACGGCCAGGTCGAGGTCCGTTTCGAGCAGCATCTGGGACGCGTGGTCCACGAGGTGCCGAAGCACCGGCGAGTAGGTCTCGTCGCCGCCCAGTTCGTCCAGGATCCGGTACCCCTCGGCGCGGAATGCGTCGATCTCCGCCCGGTACCGGTCGAGGGCGACGGGCGTCCGCAGCAGTCCCTCGAGTTCCGCTCTGGCCTGCTGCGAGCGCCCGGCGGCGGCGCACAGGCCCAGGATGCGCTCCCGGGAATCGGGCGAGGCGTCCTCGATCACGGAGGCGAGGAGATAGGTGACCGTGCCGTTGAGCAGGTCCTCGTTGCGGCCGGACAGGATGTCTTCCTGGTCGTTGAATATTTGCCAAAGGATGCCGAAGACGTAGCCGAATTCACGCCACAGCTCCACCTTCTCGGCCGATGTTCCCGAGAATATCGCGGCCATTGCCGTGATCATTCCGAAGGGTGCGCCGGACTTGCCGCGGTACGTCTCGACCACCGATTTCCGCGAGGCGCTGCAGATGTCCCCGCGCATGTCGTCGATCTGGCCGTCGACACCGATGATCCAGCCGTTCAGGATCTCGGTTATCAGCGCGCTGCGCGCCGACTCCGGGAGATCCTGCGCGAGGAGTATCTGGATGGGGAGCGAGTTTCCCGTGATGACGGATGCGAGCAGTGCTTCGTTCTCGGTGAGCTCGCCGGAGATGGAGGCGCCGTTGGCGTCCGCCAGGTCGTCGAGATAGCAGGCCGAGGTCCACCACAGCAGGTGGACGGCGGACAGCGGAATGGCAGGTTTCGGATTACCGGTCTCTATGGCGTGCGTGAGGAGCGGCAGCACCGAGAGGGGATGTCTCAGTTTGCGGTGCTCCAAGAGCTTGGCCACTGAGTTCCTGGTCGTGCTCGCCAGTGGGCCGAGCCGCTCCAGCGCGGTGTCGATCTCCGCGTCGATGTCCTGCGAGACTTCCCGGTGCAGGTCCAGGTAGGACATGGAATTCAAGAATGGCCTCCGTCGTGGAATGGGCCACAGGTACGAGGTACGCACCTTTGAGCCGCTTGACTGGCCGATTCGATCATTCTGGAGGAGGGGGATCCAGAGCGATTTCCGGCCCCCTTGGCCGATTCCTTTCGATTGTGAGAGGCCGGGACGGCCCGCGCCCGGAGGCCGGGCACCGACGGACCGCCCGGTATGTGCCGTGCATCAGGGCTGCTGCTGATGCCGTCGCTGCCGTCACCGCCGTCGCCCGCTCCGGCCCGTGTTCACGACGGGCGGACCGCGATGCGGTCCAGCGCCGTCAGCAGGTCCGGCAGGTCCGGCAGGTCCGGCAGGTCCGGCAGATCCGGCAGGTCCGACAGTTCCGAGTCCCTCTCGTGGGGGACCGCGAGCACCTCGCTCGGTTCCTCGTCCAGCAGGACGAAGGCCGCCTCGCCGGTACGCGCCACGAGCGACCAGCCGGGCCCGTCCACCCGCAGCGTCCGGGCCCCCTCGCCGGCGAACGAGGACCGTACCCGGCCGGGCGGCGGCGGGGTCTTCGTGTACGCCACGGCCTCCTCCAGTGCCCGCGCGAGCCCGGGGTGCGCGGCGGCCGCCGCCCCGCCGTCCGTGGCCACGCGCTCCCGCCAGTCCGCCCACTCCCGCGCTATCTGGTCCGCGCCCATCCGTCGCTGCACCGGACCCCAGGCGTCCGCCGAGGGTGGGGCGAGCGGGACCCGCCCCGTACCGTCCGCTCCCTGCTCGGGATCGTGCGGCTCCGGGATTCCCGACGCGCTCACCGACAACTCCAGCGGCCAGCCCGCCAGCGAGACCACGATCGTCCGCTCGTCGGGGGACAGGTCGTACTCCATCCCGCAGTCCCAGGAGGCAATGGCCGTCGCGACGAGCGAGACGTCGTCCACGACGACCGTCCAGCGCGCGCCCTCCTCGTCCTGGCCGAGCACCAGCCCGTACCCCTCCCTGTTCGGCGCCACGCCCAGCAGGGAGCAGGCCTCGGGGAAGTCGTCGCCCAGGATGCTGGGGAACTGCGCCGGGGTCAGCAGCACGGCGGTCAGCACATACAGCGAGCCGCCACCCTCGTCGTCGGACACCTGGCCTCCTGGTAGCTCTCTCGTCGGCGCACCTTAACCAGCGGGTAACCCGCCCGTCGAGAGCTTGCGGGACACGATTTCCAAGGCTGCTACCTGCACGTAGAGTTGGGAACCCGCCACAGAAAGGGACACCTGGTGCAGCGTTACGATCGGCTGAGGGAGATCCTCCGTCTCGATCCCGACAAGGATTTCCTCGCCATCTACCGGCTCACCGCCACCTACGAGTTCCCCTGGGACTTCACCCGCGCCCTGGAACTCGCACTGTTCCGGACCTACGCCGTCCCGAGCATCGGTGGCCTGCTGGCCGAGACGGCCGAGTTCACCGACCGGACCCAGAAGCGCTACGACGACACCGCGCTGCTCCTGGACGCGGTCGTCGAGCACGGCTTCGAGAGCGACACCGCGCGCACCGCCATCCGCCGTGTCAACCAGATGCACCGCAGCTACGACATCTCGAACGAGGACATGCGGTACGTCCTGAGCACCTTCGTGGTGATTCCGGCGCGCTGGCTGGACGCCTACGGCTGGCGTCCGCTGACCCACCACGAGCGCCGGGCCTGTGCGAACTACTACGCCACCCTCGGCCGGCACCTGGGCATCACGGACATCCCGGGCTCCTACGAGGAGTTCGAAGCCACCCTCGACGCCTACGAGGAGGCCCACTTCGGCTGGGACGAAGGCGCCCGCAAGGTCGCCGACGCCACCCTCGACCTCATGGCCTCCTGGTACCCGGCGCCGGTCGCCCCCGGCGTGCGGCGCGCGAGTCTCGCCCTCCTCGACGAGTCGCTGCTGGGCGCCTTCCGGTACGAGGCCCCGCGCGCCCCGGTCCGGCGCCTCGTCCAGGGCGCCCTGTGGCTGCGCGGCCGCGCGGTACGGCTCCTGCCCCCGCGCCGGGCCCCGCACTACGCCCGCCAGAACCCGGAGATCAAGGGTTATCCGGACGGCTACGACGTGGGTGAGCTCGGCACGTTCCCCGTGCCCGGCTCGGGCGGCTGCCCCGTTCCGCATCCCCGCCGGCCCGCCGGAGCCGAGGCCCAGCCTCCGGCCTGATCCCGGGCACCTCCGCGGACCCCGGGCATGGGGCCGACGTACGGGTGTGTTCAGGGGCGGCGTACCGCCAGTACCAGGAACCGGTCGTCGTCATCGGCGTACGAGGTCATGTCCCAGCCCGAACCGGTCAGCAGCGGGCCGAGGTTGTGCTCGGCCCGCATGTCGTCCGGGGTCAGCTCGCGGCCGTGACGCGCTGCGAGGGCCGCTCGCCCGATCGGGTGGAAGAGTGCGAGCCCGCCACCGGGGCGGACCACGCGGGCGAGCTCGCCCAGGTTCGCCCCCGGGTCGGGCAGGTGGGCGATGAGCCCGGCGGCGAACACCGCGTCGAGCACCTCGTCGCGCAGCGGCAGCCGGGCCACGTCGGCGAGCAGCAGGGCGCCCTCGGCGTCCCGCCCCGCCCGCCGCGCGGCGGCCAGCATCTGCGCGGTGAGGTCCACGCCGAGTACGGTCCCGGCGGGTCCGACGGCGGCGCGCAGGGCGGTCATGGCCCGCCCGGTGCCGCAGCCCGCATCGAGCACCCGGTCCCCGGGCCGCAGTCCGAACTCGGTCACGGCGGTGGTGAACGCGGGCCCGTCTCCGGGAAACTTGCGGTCCCAGTCGGCCGCGCGCGCCCCGAAGAACTCCTGCACGTGTGTGTGGTCGTCGCTCATGTGCCCATGATCCCCCACGGGCTCCGGCTCGCGTCCCTGCGGACCGTGCGCAAGCTGGCACGTGGTGTGATCGAAGATGAACGTAGCTCTGTCATATTCCAGCAGTTCCAGCGGCTTTCGAAATGCGCCCCTTGTTCGCGCCCTCACCCGGACTAGCGTCCCGTGGCCATGGGACACCTGGGACATCTGGACCACGCCGCGTATGGGTGGCTGACACCCGCGCTGTCATATGTGATGGCATCGATCGGCGCCGCCCTCGGGCTGCGCTGCACCGTCCGCGCGCTCGCCACGACCGGAGCCTCGCGCCGCAACTGGCTCCTCACCGCGGCCTCCGCCATCGGCACCGGCATCTGGACCATGCACTTCGTCGCGATGCTCGGCTTCGAGGTCACAGGCACCGAGATCCACTACAACGTGCCGCTCACGATCCTCAGTCTGCTCGTCGCCGTGCTGGTCGTCGGCGCCGGAGTCTTCGCCGTCGGCTACGGCAAGGAGCGCGGCCGGTCCCTCGTACTGGGCGGCCTGACCACCGGACTCGGCGTCGCCAGCATGCATTACCTGGGTATGGCGGCCCTGCGACTGCACGGCGAGGTCTCCTACGATCCGCTCACCGTCGGACTCTCCGTTGCCATCGCCGTGATCGCGGCGACCGCCGCCCTGTGGGCCGCGCTCAACATCAAGTCACCGGTGGCGGTGGCCGCCGCCTCGCTCGTCATGGGCGCCGCCGTCAGCAGCATGCACTACACGGGGATGATGGCCGTCGCCGTCAGCGTCAGCCCATCGGACGCGGCCCTGTCCGGTGCCACGGCCATGCAGTTCATCTTCCCGCTCGCCGTCGGGCTGGGCTCCTACCTGTTCATCACCGCCGCCTTCGTCGCGCTGTCCCCGACGGTCGACGAGCGCGCCGCCTCCGCTTCGGTCCGGCAGTTGGGGGAGCGCACCGTGACCGCGCACTGACCGCGCACTGACCGAGCACCGGCGGTCCGTGGACCGGGCCGATCCCGCGGCAGCGCACCGCCGCGTACCGGCCATCACCCCACCGCCGCGTCACCCCACCCTCCCCACCGCTTCACCGCTTCACCCGCCCCACCGCACCCGTAGGCACCGCCCGGAACGAGGAGCCCATGCGAACACCCCGCAGAAAACCGGAAGCAGCGGCGCCGCGGCTGCCCGCGCCCCCGGCACGCGGCCGCCGGGCCCACGCCGGGCCGCCGGCCGAGGAACCGGCGGAGCTCCGGGGCCAGCGGCCCCACCCGCCCGCCGCGCGCGCGAGCGGACCCCGGCCGCGGTTGCGGCTGCGCCCCGCCACCGTCCGCGCGAAGATCGTCTCGTTGCTGATGGTCCCGGTCGTCTCGCTCCTCGCCCTCTGGGCCTTCGCCACCGTCAACACCGCTCAGGACATGGCCCGGCTCAGCCGCGTCCACCAGGTCGACACCGAGATACGCACGCCCGTCGCCGCCGCTGTCACCGAGCTCCAGGCCGAACGGCGCGCCGCCGTCCGTCTGCTCGCCGACCCCGCCTCCGACCCGGGCGCCCTCGACCGGCAGGCCCGCCGGACCGACGCCGCCGTGCAGCGGCTGCGGCTCGGTGACCAGCACACCGTCGCCGACTCCGGCGACTACCGCTCCGACATCGTGGTCCGGCTGGAGGCGTTCGTAGCCGCCGCCGAAGGCCTGGGCTCGTCGCGCAAGGACATCACCGACCGCCGTGCCACCCCCGAGGCCGCCTACACCATCTACACCCGCGTGGTCGACTCCGCCTTCGCCGTCGGCGGCGCCCTGACCGGCGGGGAGAAGGCCGAACTCGGCCCCGACGCCCGGGTCCTGCTCGAATTCTCCCGCGCCGCGGAACTGCTGTCCCGGGAGGACGCGCTGCTCGCCACCCCCGGCCCGCGCACCGCCGAAACGCTTCGGCAGCTGACCGGCGCCGTCGAGTCCCGCCGCGCGCTCACCGAATCCGCCGCCCGAGACCTTCCTGCCGGACAGGAGGCCGTCTGGCAGTCCGCCGCCAAGAGCGCCGCCTACGCCGACCTCACCGGCGCCGAGGACCGGGCGCTGGCCGCGGGCACCTCCAAGGAGAGCCGCGGGGTGCCCGCCGGATGGGAGGCCGCCCACAACGGCATCGCCTCCTCGATGCGGGAGGTCGAGGCGGCCGCACAGGCCGCGGCCGCCGACCGGGCCGACCCGTTCGCCGAAGGGGCGCTCACCCCGGCAGGGGCCGCCGTGCTGCTGGGCCTGGCGGCCGTCGCCGCCTCCCTCGTCATCTCGGTCCGGATCGGCCGGGCGCTGGTCGTCGAACTCGTCTCGCTGCGCAACACCGCCCTGGAGATCGCCCACCGCAAACTCCCGCAGGCGATGGATCGGCTGCGCGCCGGCCAGGAGATCGACGTCGCCGCCGAGACCCCGCCCGGGCCGCCGGCCGAGGACGAGATCACCCAGGTCGGCGAGGCGCTCGACACCGTCCACCGGGCCGCGCTCAGCGCCGCCGTCGAACGGGCGGAACTCGCCAGCGGGATCTCCGGGGTCTTCGTCAACCTCGCCCGCCGCAGCCAGGTCCTCGTACACAAGCAGCTCACCCTGCTCGACTCGATGGAGCGGCGCGCCGACGACCCGAACGAGCTCGGTGACCTCTTCCGCCTCGACCACCTGACCACCCGGATGCGCCGGCACGCGGAGAGCCTGATCATCCTGTCGGGAGCCACGCCGGGCCGGGCCTGGCGGATGCCGGTCCCCCTCACGAACGTCGTGCGGGCCGCCGTCTCCGAGATCGAGGACTACCCGCGGATCGAGGTCCGGCAGCTCGCGGAAGCAGCCGTGGTCGGGGGAGCCGTCGCCGACCTCACCCACCTGCTCGCCGAACTCATCGAGAACGCGGCCCAGTTCTCCCCGCCGCACACCAAGGTCCGGGTCAGCGGCGAGCCCGTCGGCACCGGCTACGTCCTGGAGGTCGAGGACCGCGGACTCGGTATGGGCCCCGACACCCTTGGCGACGCCAACCGCCGCATCGAGCAGTCCGAATCCCTCGACCTCTTCGACAGCGACCGGCTCGGGCTCTTCGTGGTCAGCCGCCTCTCGGCCCGCCACGGAGTGAAGGTGCACCTGCGCACCTCGCCCTACGGCGGCACCACCGCCGTGGTGCTCCTGCCCAACTCCATGCTCCAGGGCGCGATCACGGCCGGCGCCCCAGCCGGATCCCCTGCCGCTGCCTCCGCCCACGGCTCGGCCCCTGGCTCGGCGATGGCCCCGGGCTCGGCCATGACTCCAGGCTCAGCCAAGGCTCCGGAATCCGACCCGGCGCCCCGCCCGGAGCCGTCGGCTCCCGCTCCGGCCCGAGCCCCGTCCCCGTCCTCCCCCCGGTCCTCCGCCCCGGCACCGAAGGCGGGCGCGAAGGCGGAACAGCCACCCGCGATGACCGTCGTACGCGAGGAAGCGCAGCCCGCGGCCCCGGCCCCGGCCCCGAACCCCGTACGCGAGGAGCCGCGCCCGGCCCCGGTGGCTTCGCTCCGGCCGCGCGCCCCCGGCGGCGCGGGCGCCCGTACCCAGACGGCCGCGGTGCCTCCGGCCTCGGTGACGGAACTGCCGCGCCGGGTGCGCCAGGCCAGTCTCGTCCCGCAGCTTCGGGAGGCCCCCGCCCCGAAGCCCCCGGCCGCGTCCCGCCTCCCCGAGGAGCCGCCGGGCCGTAGCCCGGAGCAGGCCCGGGACCGGATGGCGGCCTACCGGGCCGGCTGGGTCCGCGGCGCCCAGGAGAACTCCCCTCACGCAGGCAGCGAAGGAGAAGTGTGATGATCGAACACCAAAGGATCGACCTCGACGGCGGCCGCAGGTCCGGCGAACTGGACTGGCTGCTCGACGACCTGGTGCTCCGGGTCCGCGAGGTCAGGCACGCCGTGGTCCTCTCCAACGACGGCCTGGCGGTCGGCGCCTCCAGCGCGCTCAGCCGGGAGGACGCCGAGCACCTGGCCGCGGTGGCCTCCGGCTTCCACAGCCTGGCCAAGGGCGCGGGCCGGCACTTCCACGCCGGGGGCGTGCGCCAGACGATGGTCGAGATGGACGAGGGCTTCCTCTTCGTCGCGGCCGCCGGCGACGGTTCCTGCCTGGCCGTGCTCAGTGCCGCCACTGCCGACATCGGCCTGATCGCCTACGAGATGGCCCGGCTGGTGAAGCGGGTCGGCGAGCACCTCTACACCCCGCCCCGGTTCGCGGCGCGCCCGCCGGCCGCCGGCTGAGGGCGGCGGTCCGGCACATGAACGGCCAGTGGTACGACGCCGACGCGGGCCCACTCGTGCGTCCGTACGCCATGACCGGCGGGCGTACGAAGCCGGGACCCCACGGGGTCCGCTTCGACCTGATCGCGCTGGTCGCGGTCGATCCGGCGGGTACGGACGAGGCGGCCGAGTCCCTGCTGGGCCCCGAACACCGGGCACTGCTCGGGCTCTGCCGCTCCGAGACCCAGTCGGTGGCCGAACTCGCCGCCGACGCGGACCTGCCCGTGGGGGTGGTGCGGGTGCTCCTCGGGGACCTGCTGGAGGGCGGGCACGTCAAGGTCAGCCGGCCCGTACCACCCGCACAACTGCCGGACGAGCGGATTCTGCGTGAAGTCATCGAGGGATTGAGAGCGCTTTGATGGGACAGCATGACGACCGATCTGCCGGACCGGCCCCTTCCCCGGGCGCGGATCCCGGTCCCGAGGAGGACCCCGAACTGGCCGCACTCGCACTGAAGATCCTGGTGGCGGGCGGGTTCGGGGTGGGCAAGACCACGCTGGTGGGCGCGGTCAGCGAGATCCGGCCGCTGCGGACGGAGGAACAGCTGAGCGAGGCGGGTGAACTGGTCGACGACACGGGCGGCGTGGACCAGAAGACGACCACGACGGTGGCCATGGACTTCGGGCGCATCACCATCCGGTCCGGGCTGTCCCTGTACCTGTTCGGCACGCCGGGGCAGGACCGGTTCTGGTTCCTGTGGGACGAGCTGTCGCAGGGCGCGCTGGGCGCGGTGGTACTCGCCGACACGAGGCGGCTGGAGGACTGCTTTCCGGCGGTGGACTACTTCGAGCACCGGCGCATCCCCTTCGTGGTGGCCGTCAACTGCTTCACGGACGCCCGGCGGTTCGGGGCGCACGACGTCTCGCGGGCCCTGGACCTGGAGCAGGGGACACCGGTGGTGCTGTGTGACGCGCGGGACCGGGACTCGGGGAAGGAAGTACTGATCAGGCTGGTCGAGTACGCCGGGCGGGTGCACACCGCCCGGCTGCTGGACTCGGTGGAGCCGCAGGCCGATTCCGTGTGAACCGGCCCGGTCGGTGGCATCGGGAGTCAGGGATCGGAGGTCAGGGGCCGGTCATTCGGCGATACCGGCGAGGGCGATCACCTTGTCGATCGGAACCCTGACGAGGAGTTCGGTCGGGACGGCGTTGCGGCGACCGAAGGATTCGGCCTGGTCCTCGCCCATGTAGCGGGCGCCGATCCGGGTTGCCCAGGTGAGCAGTTCGTCGGCGCCGTCGGTGTACCCGCTGATCTCGGCGCGGCCCTGGAGGACGACGAAGGAGAAGGGCGGCCGGTCGTCGTCCACGCAGAGCGCGACCCGGCCGTCGCGGGCGAGGTTGCGTCCCTTGACGGTGTCCTTTCCGGTGTTGAAGACGAAGGAATCGCCGTCGAGCACGAACCAAATGGGAGCGATGTGCGGACTTCCGTCCTCGCGCACGGTGGAGAGCTTTCCGGTGCGGGTCGAGTGCGAGACGAACGCCCGCCATTCCTCTTGAGTCATCTTCTTCGCCATGGGGACATCCTCCTTGCCCGAAAGGCGCTGGTGGGGAAGGCTTGCGGCACAAGTACGCGGGGTGGGGCGCGGCCATGTGGCCGACGTCAACGGGGAGGGGCTGGGAATGGCACTGGACAAGCAACTGGACTGGCTGCTGGACGACCTGACGCGCAGGGTCCAGCAGGTGCGGCACGCGGTGGTGCTGTCCAACGACGGCCTGGTCACGGGGGCGAGCGCGGGGCTGGCGCGGGAGGACGCGGAACACCTGGCGGCTGTCGCGGCCGGTCTGCAGAGCCTTGCCAAGGGGTCCGGCCGCCACTTCCGGGCCGGTGAGGTGCGGCAGACGATGGTCGAGTACGACGAGGGAGCGCTCTTCGTCATGGCGGCGGGCGCGGGCAGCAGCCTGTGCGTGCTGAGCGCCGCCGAGTCCGACATCGGTCAGGTCGCGTACGAGATGACGCTGCTGGTCAACCGGGTGGGCGAGCACCTGGGTGTTGCGGAGCGGCGTATCACCGGCGGCTGAGCCGGGCCGACTTCGGCGCCGTTCGGGAAGTTGTCCACAGGCCTCGCGGGGTGTCATTGCGCTGAGTTACGGTCTTCACACAGAGTAATCATTGCTCGTGGGGGAGGACCGTAATGACGCAGATGGGGACCGCACTTCGGGAGGACGTGGCCGGCGGCGATGTGGCCGGCGGGGCCGTGTCCGGAGGCGCCGCGGACGTGCTGGTGGGCGGGGTGCAGGCCGCGGGGGAACTGGGGCTGAGCCGAAGCGAGTTCGCCAGGGCCGTCCAGCTGGGGATCGTGCGGGCCGGGCCGCGCACGCTCGCCGGGGCCGCGCGCTACGCACGGGCCGAGCTGGACCGGGTCAGGTCGGTGGCGGGCCCGCCGGGCGCGCTCCGCGAGCGGGTCGAGACGGTGGCCGGGGCGGAGGCCGCGGCGGGGGTGGTGGGGGTCGGCCCGAGCCGGTTCACGCGGCTCGCGCGCTGCGGGCACGTGACCCCGGTGGGCTACCGGATCAACCGGTACCGGGCCGTGGTGTGGCTCTATCTGACCACTGAGCTACGGAGCTTCGCCGCGCGGGAGCCGGGAATGCTGCGCGGGATCGCGCCCCCGGCGGACCGGGAGCTGATGGCGGCCAAGGCGGATCTGCGGCCGCGCAAGTGGCGAGGGCGGCATGTCGGGCTGCTGCTGAGACGAACCGCCGACCCGTGGGAGCGCGCCGCCGTACTGGCTTCCGTACTCCCCGAGGGCGAGCTGCTGGAGGCCGTGCCCGACCCGGCGGAGCGGATCGTCCTGGCCGCCCTCGGTCCGCCCCCGCCGTACGGGCACCCGCAGGTTCCGGCGGCGGCCGCGGTGGCGACGGGGCTGCTGACGGCCGGCCCGCCGGACGAGATCCACTGGTACCGCACCAGCCTGGACTTCGCCCTGGCGGGGGCGCGGGGTCAGTCGAAGTCGACGGGGGAGAGGGGGCCGACGTAGACCCAGGCCCCGGCCTCGCGGGAGAAGCTGCTGTGCTCGTGCAGCGAGCCGGTGTGCCGGCCCTCGCGGTAGTGGGCGCGGAACTCCACCGAGCCCTCCGTCTCGAACATCCCGCCGCGCTCCGTGGCGAGGATCTCCAGCCGCTCCCAGCGCTGTTCGGGATCCAGGTCGAGGCGGTCCGGACGGGTGGCGGGGTGCCAGGAAGCCAGCAGGTAGGCGGTGTCGCCGACGGCGAAGGCGCTGAACCGGGAGCGCATCAGCCGCTCGGCGGTGGGTGCCGATCGAGCACCGGAGTGGAAGAGGCCGCAGCACTCCGGGTAGGCGGCGGGCAGCCCGCAGGGGCAGGGGACGGCAGGGGTGGGCATGGGTGTGCTCAGTTCTCCGGGGCGGGCTCGGACGGCTTGGCGGGGTACGGGCGGAAGAGGCCCTCCTGGACCACGGAGACCAGCAGCCTGCCCTCCACGTCGTAGATGCGGCCCCGGGCCAGGCCCCGGCCGCCGTGCGCGATGGGCGACTCCTGGTCGTACAGGAACCACTCGTCCGTGCGGAAGGGCCGGTGGAACCACATGGCGTGGTCCAGCGAGGCCATGTCGAAGCCGCGCATGCCCCACAGGGGCTCCACCGGGATGCGCACGGCGTCGAGGAGGGTCATGTCACTTGCGTAGGTGAGCGCGCAGGTGTGGATGAGCGGGTCGTCGCCCAGTGGACCGACCGCGCGCATCCACACCGCGCTGCGGGGATCGGATCCCTTGAGCTCCTCGGGAGTCCAGCGGAGCCGGTTGACGTACCGGATGTCGAAGGGCTGGCGGCGGGCCATCCGCTCCAGCGCCTCCGGCAGCGCCCCCAGGTGCTCGCGGATCTCGTCCGCGACCTTGGGGAGCGTGTCCGGGTGAGGAACGTGGTGAGGAGGCAGCTGGTGCTCGATGCCGCCCTCCTCCGGATGATGGAAGGAGGCGGTGAGATTGAAGATCGTCTTGCCCTGCTGGACCGCGGTGACCCGGCGCGTGGTGAAGGACCGCCCGTCGCGCACCCGCTCCACCTGGTACACGATCGGCACCCCGGGGATCCCGGGGCGCAGGAAGTACGCGTGCAGCGAGTGGACCGGGCGGTCGCTCTCCACGGTGCGCCCCGCGGCCACCAGCGCCTGGCCGGCGACCTGCCCGCCGAAGACCCGCTGGAGGGACTCCTGCGGGCTGGCGCCGCGGAAGATGTTGACCTCGATCTGCTCCAGATCGAGCAGATCGACCAGTCTCTCGGCGGGGTTCGTCATCAGAGGATCTCCACGGTCGGGTCCGGCGGGTCCGGTGGGTCGGGCGGGTCGGGCGGGTACGGCGGGATGCGGCGGACGGTCAGAGCGCTCCGAGCTCGCCGACCGAGGTGACCCGGATCACGGCCCGGCCCTCCTCGTCGGAGGCGGCCAGGTCGACCTCGGCGCTGATGCCCCAGCCATGGTCCCCGTTGGGGTCCGCGAAGGTCTGGCGGACGCGCCACAGGCCGTGCGCCGGGTCCTCCTCGATCTGCAGGAGCTTCGGGCCGCGCGCGTCGGGTCCGGTGCCCAGGTCGTCGTACTCGTCCCAGTACCCGTCCAGGGCCTCGCCCCAGGCATCCGCGTCCCAGCCGGACTCGGAGTCCAGCTCGCCCAGCACGTTGACGTGGTCGAGGGCGGCCAGCTCCACCCGGCGGAACATGGCGTTGCGGACCAGGACGCGGAAGGCGCGCGAGTTCGCGGTGACCGGCTTGACCTGGTCGGCCTTCTCCTGGGCCTGCTCCGCCGTCTCCACCTCCGGGTTCGCCAGCTGCTCCCACTCGTCCAGCAGGCTGGAGTCGACCTGGCGGACCAGCTCGCCGAGCCAGGCGATCAGGTCCTGGAGGTCTTCGGACTTGAGGTCGTCGGGGATGGTGTGGTCCAGCGCCTTGAACGCGCTCGCCAGGTAGCGCAGCACGATGCCCTCGGTGCGGGCCAGCTCGTAGAAGGAGGTGAACTCGGTGAAGGTCATCGCGCGCTCGTACATGTCGCGGATGATCGACTTCGGGGAGACCGGGTGGTCGCGCACCCACGGGTGGCTCTTGGCGTACACGTCGTAGGCGTGCGAGAGCAGCTCTTCGAGCGGCTTGGGATACGTGACGTCCTGGAGCCGCTCCATCCGCTCCTCGTACTCGATCCCGTCGGCCTTCATCTGGCCGACCTGGATGCCGCGTTCCTTGTTCTGCTGGGCGGCGAGGATCTGCCGCGGGTCGTCCAGCGTGGACTCCACGACGGAGACCATGTCCAGCGCGTAGGAGGGGGACTCCGGGTCCAGCAGGTCGAAGGAGGCCAGGGCGAAGGTGGACAGAGGCTGGTTGAGCGCGAAGTCCTGCTGGAGGTCGACGGTGAGCCGGATGGTGCGGCCCTCCGCGTCCGGGGTGTCGAGCTTCTCGACCACACCGCCGTCCAGCAGCGAGCGGTAGATCGCGATGGCCCGGCGGATGTGCCGCAGCTGGGCCTTGCGGGGCTCGTGGTTGTCCTCCAGCAGGTGGCGCATCGCCTGGAAGGCGTCGCCCGGCCGGGCGATGACCGACAGCAGCATGATGTTGGTGACCTTGAAGCGCGAGGTGAGCGCCTCCGGGTCGGCGCCGATGAGCTTCTCGAACGTGGTGTCCGACCAGGCGACGAAGCCCTCGGGAGCCTTCTTGCGCACCACCTTGCGGCGCTTCTTCGGATCGTCGCCCGCCTTCGCGAGCGCCTTCTCGTTCTCGATGACGTGCTCGGGGGCCTGCGCGACCACATAGCCCGCGGTGTCGAAGCCGGCCCGGCCGGCGCGCCCCGCGATCTGGTGGAACTCCCGGGCGCGCAGGGTGCGGACGCGGTTGCCGTCGTACTTGGTGAGCGCGGTGAACAGCACGGTGCGGATCGGGACGTTGACGCCGACGCCGAGGGTGTCCGTACCGCAGATGACCTTCAGCAGACCGGCCTGCGCGAGCTTCTCGACGAGGCGGCGGTACTTGGGCAGCATGCCGGCGTGGTGCACACCGATGCCGTGCCGTACGTAGCGGGAGAGGTTCTGGCCGAACTTGGTGGTGAAGCGGAAGTTGCCGATGAGATCGGCGATCTTGTCCTTCTCCTCGCGCGTGCACATGTTGATGCTCATGAGCGACTGCGCCCGCTCGACCGCCTGGGCCTGGGTGAAGTGCACGATGTAGACGGGAGCCTGCCGGGTCTCCAGCAGCTCGGTGATCGTGTCGGTGATCGGGGTGGTGACGTACTCGTACGAGAGCGGGACGGGCCGGGTCGCGGAACGGACCACCGAGGTGGGCCGGCCGGTGCGCCGGGTCAGGTCCTCCTCGAACCGCTTCATGTCGCCGAGGGTCGCCGACATCAGGATGAACTGCGCCTGCGGCAGCTCCAGCAGCGGGATCTGCCAGGCCCAGCCGCGGTCCGGCTCGGCATAGAAGTGGAACTCGTCCATCACGACCTGGCCGATGTCCGCGTGCTTGCCGTCGCGCAGGGCGATGGAGGCCAGCACCTCGGCGGTGCAGCAGATCACCGGGGCGTCCGCGTTCACGGAGGCGTCGCCGGTCAGCATGCCGACGTTCTCGGTGCCGAAGAGCTTGCACAGGTCGAAGAACTTCTCCGACACCAGCGCCTTGATCGGGGCGGTGTAGAAGGTCACCTTGTCCTGGGCCAGGGCGGTGAAGTGCGCGCCGGCCGCGACCAGGCTCTTGCCGGAGCCGGTCGGGGTGGACAGGATCACGTTCGCCCCGGAGACGACCTCGATCAGCGCCTCCTCCTGAGCCGGGTACAGGGTGATGCCCTGGTCCTCCGCCCACGAGGAGAAAGCCTCGAAGAGGGCGTCGGGGTCGGCGTTCGGCGGGAGCTGATCAATGAGGGTCACACCCCCCATCTTGCCTGGCTTCCCCCCGGATCAGGGAACCGGCGGACAGAAGGAAGATCACCGACGGTACGCTGTGCCGTCGATGCGGCCCGAACGAAACAGTCGACCGGGCCCGACCACACACCAGCGGGGCGGGAAACGACCATGATGGGTCCGGCGCACTCACTGTCCGGGGCAGCGGCCTGGCTGGGGGTGGGCGCGGCCACCGCGGCCGCCGGACACCCCATGCCCTGGCCGGTCCTCGTCGTCGGCGCGCTGATCTGCGCCGGGGCGGCCCTCGCCCCCGACCTCGATCACAAGTCGGCGACGATCTCGCGCGCCTTCGGCCCGCTCTCCAAAGGCGTGTGCGAGGTGGTCGACAAGATCTCTTACGCCGTCTACAAGGGCACCCGCTCCAAGAAGGACGCCCGCCGCACCGGCGGCCACCGCACCCTGACGCACACCTGGCTCTGGGCCGTACTGATCGGCGGCGGGGCCTCCCTGCTCGCCGTCACCGCCGACCGCTGGGGTGTGCTCGCCCTGCTCTTCGTGCACCTGGTGCTGGCGGTCGAAGGCCTGCTGTGGCGAGCCGCCCGGATGTCCAGCGACGTCCTGGTCTGGCTGCTCGGCGCGACCAGTGCGTGGATCCTGGCCGGGGTGCTCGACCAGCCCGGCAGCGGCGCGAACTGGCTGTTCACCGGAGCGGGCCAGGAGTACCTCTGGCTCGGCCTGCCGATCGTGCTCGGGGCCCTGGTCCACGACATCGGCGACGCGCTCACCGTTTCCGGCTGCCCGGTCCTGTGGCCGCTGCCGATCGCCGGCAAGCGCTGGTACCCGATCGGTCCGCCGAAGGCGATGCGTTTCCGCGCCGGCAGCTGGGTGGAGCTGAAGGTCCTCATGCCGGTCTTTATCCTGCTGGGCGGCTTCGGCGGCGCCTCGGCCCTCGGTTTCATCTGACACGGCCGGGCCGCCGCACCCGAGGCCGTCTGCTCAGGCCCTCCCCGGCCGGTCGTGATGTGGGCCGACGAGACCGGACGGCGAGGGGGGGGGGGGGGGGGGGGGGGGGGGGGGGGGGGGGGGCCCCGGCGGGGGGGGGCGGGGGCCGGCGGGGGGGGGGCGGG
>NZ_JBIAVJ010000010.1:109222-220886 GCF_042894025.1 Streptomyces sp. NPDC001549 | reverse complement strand
TTTCACGTGCCGGGGCGGGGCCCCCCCCCCGGGGCCGGGGGGCCCCCCCCCCCCCGGGGGGGGGGTGGGGGGGCCCCCCCCCCCCGGCGGGCGGGGGGGGGGGGGGGGCCCCGGCCCCCCCCCCCCGCCCCTCGCCCGGTGCTCCCGGACACGCGCTCCCGGATCAGCCGTGCCAGGACCGCCACAGGGCCGCGTACGCCCCGTCGGCCGCGACCAGCTCGTCGTGCGAGCCGAGTTCGCTGATCCGGCCGCCCTCGACCACCGCGATCACGTCCGCGTCGTGCGCGGTGTGCAGCCGGTGGGCGATGGCGATGACCGTACGGCCGTCCAGCACCCGGGCCAGCGAGCGCTCCAAGTGCCGTGCCGCGCGCGGGTCCAGCAGCGAGGTCGCCTCGTCCAGCACCAGGGTGTGCGGGTCGGCCAGCACCAGCCGGGCGAGCGCGACCTGCTGCGCCTGCGCCGGGGTCAGCGCCGTGCTGCCGGAACCGACCTCGGTGTCCAGACCGGCCTCCATGGCCCGCGCCCAGCCGTCGGCGTCCACCGCCGCCAGCGCCGCCCACAACTCGGTGTCACCGGCGCCCGCCCGCGCGAGGAGGAGATTGTCCCGCAGCGTGCCCACGAACACGTGGTGCTCCTGGTTGACCAGGGCCACGTGCTCGCGCACGCGCTCCGCGGGCATCTGCGACAGCCGCGCCCCGCCGAGGGTGACCTCGCCGGTCCGGGGCGCGTAGATGCCCGCGAGCAGCCGTCCCAGGGTGGACTTGCCCGCCCCCGAGGGGCCGACCAGCGCCATCCGGGTGCCCGGCGGCACGGACATCGACACCTGGTGCAGGACGTCCACACCCTCCCGGTAGCCGAAGTGGACCTCCTGGGCCCGCACGTCCCTGCCTTCGGGCGCCACCTTCGCGTCCCCCGCGTCCGGTTCGATCTCCCGTACGCCCACCAGGCGGCCGAGCGAGACCTGGGCGACCTGCAACTCGTCGTACCAGCGCAGGATCAGACCGATCGGATCGACCAGCATCTGCGCCAGGAGCGCGCCCGTGGTCAGCTGCCCGACCGACATCCAGCCCCGCATCACGCAGTAGCCGCCGATCAGCAGCACCGAGCCGAGGATCGTCACGAAGGTGACATTGATGACGGGGAAGAGGACCGTCCGCAGGAACAGCGTGTACCGCTCCCATGCGACCCACTGCGAGATCCGCCGCTCCGACAGCGCGATCCGCTCCGGCCCGAGGCGGTGCGCCTCGACCGTGCGTCCCGCGTCCACCGTCTCGGTGAGCACGGCCGAGACCGCCGCGTAGCCGGCTGCCTCCGAGCGGTACGCCGACGGCGCCCGCCGGAAGTACCAGCGGCAGCCGATCACCAGAACCGGCAGCGCCACCAGCGCGGCCAGCGCCAGCGGCGGCGCGGTCACCGCGAGCGCCCCGAACAGCAGCCCCGCCCACACCACACCGATGGCCAGCTGCGGTACGGCCTCGCGCATGGCGTTCGCGAGCCGGTCGATGTCGGTGGTGATCCGCGACAGCAGATCACCGGTACCGGCCCGCTCCAGCACGCCCGGCGGCAGACCCACCGACCGCACCAGGAAGTCCTCGCGCAGATCGGCCAGCATCTCCTCGCCGAGCATCGCCCCGCGCAGCCGGACCAACCGGGTGAAGAACGTCTGGACCGCCAGCGCCAGCGCGAACAGCAGCGCCACACGCTCCAGATGCAGCTCGCGCGCCCCTGCCGAGAGGTCGTCCACGATCCGGCCCAGCAGGTACGGGCCGACCATGGAGGCGATCACCGCGGCCGCGTTCACGCCCACCAGCGCCACGAAGGCCCGCCGGTGGCGCCGGAACAGGCCGCGCACATAGCCCCGTACGGTCGCAGACGTGCCCACGGGCAGGGTCGCGGCCGACTCGGGGGCCGCCGGATCGTATTCCGGCGGCGCCACGCCGATCATGCGGATTCCTCGATCTCTGTGAGTGCTTCTTCCAGCTCTGTCAGTTCCAGCCCGCCGAGCCGCTGCTCCTCGTCGGTCTCGCGGGTGACGACCGCCCGGTAGCGCGGCTCGCGCTGCAGCAGCTCGCGGTGGGTACCGACGGCCGCCACGGTGCCGCCGTCGATGAGCACGACCCGGTCCGCGCGGTCCAGCAGCAGCGGCGAGGACGCCAGTACCACCGTGGTCCGCCCGGCGCGCAGGGCCGCGATCCCGTCCGCGATGCGCGCCTCGGTGTGCGAGTCGACCGCGGAGGTCGGCTCGTCGAGCACGAGCACCTCCGGGTCGGTGGCCAGGGACCGCGCCAGCGCGAGCCGCTGGCGCTGGCCGCCCGACAGGGACCGGCCGCGCTCGGTGATCCGGGCGTCCATCGGGTCCTCGACCCCGTCCGGCGCCGACTGCAGCAGCGCGTCCAGGACGTCCGCGCACTGGGCCGCGCCCAGAGCCGCACCGGACTCGACCGCTCCGGAGGCCGGTACGTCGAACAGCTCCCGCAGGGTCCCGGACAGCAGCACCGGATCCTTGTCCTGTACGAGGACCAGGGCGCGCGCGGTGTCCAGTTCGAGCTCGTCCAGCGCGACTCCGCCGAGGAGCACGGACGGCGCCCCGGCCGCGTCGGCCCCGGAACCGGCCTCCTCGTCGGCCCCCGCGTCGGCGCGGGTGTCCGACGCCGGAGCCTCGTCCATGGGGTGGCCGCCCAGGCGTTCGGCGAGCCGCCCGGCCAGGTCCGGGTCCCCGCACACGACGGCGGTGAACCGCCCCGCGGGGGCCAGCAGCCCGGTCCGCGGGTCGTACAGGTCTCCGCCCGCGGCCGGTGCCTTCACCGGCTCGGTGCGCGCGGGACGCGAGGCGGCGGCGTCCGTCCGGGTCAGTGACAGCACCCGGGCGGCCCGCTGGGCGGAGGGACGCGAGAAGGAGTACGCCATGGCGATCTCCTGGAAGTGCCGCAGCGGGTAGAGCAGGGTCGCCACCGCGCTGAACGCGGCGACGAGCTCACCGACCGCGATGTGCCCGTCCGAGACGAGCGTGGCGCCGTACCAGACCACCGTGATCATCAGCGCACCCGGGAGGACCACCTGGATCGCGGAGATCAGCGCCCACATCCGGGCGCTGCGCACGGCTGCCTTGCGGACTTCCTGCGAGGCCTCGCGGTAGCGGCCGAGGAACAGCTCCTCACCGCCGATTCCGCGCAGCACGCGCAGGCCCGCGACGGTGTCGGAGGCCAGCTCGGTGGCCTTGCCCGCCTTCTCCCGCTGGATGTCGGCGCGCTTGGTGGCGCGCGGCAGCAGCGGCAGCGAGGCCAGGGCGATCAGCGGCACGCCGATGGCCACGACCACGCCGAGCTCGGGGGAGTAGAACAGCAGGCCGATGCAGACGAGGACGACGGAGAAGACGGCCGCGAGGAAACGCGAGACCGCCTCGACGAACCATCCGATCTTCTCCACGTCGCCCGTGGACACCGAGACCACTTCACCCGCGGCGACCCGCCGGGTGAGGGCGGAGCCCAGCTCGGCCGTCTTGCGCGCCAGGAGCTGCTGCACCCGTGCCGCGGCGGTGATCCAGTTGGTGACGGCCGTGCGGTGGAGCATGGCGTCGCCGACCGAGATGGCGCCGCCGATGACCAGGAGCAGCGCGCCGACGGGCAGCAGTCCGTTCGGCTCACGGCCGACGACCGCGTCGACGCCGAAGCCGACGGCGTACGGCAGCGCGGCGACACCGGTGAAGTGCAGCATCCCCCAGCACAGGCTCTTGAGCTGTCCGCCGAGTTGACCGCGCCCCAGCCACAGCAGGAACCGGGGGCCGGAACGAGCGTCGGGTACCCCTGGATCCGGATACGGAAGATCGCTGATCTGCATGACGCCCCATGACTGGTCGAGTGGTTCAAACCGTGCAAGGTTCGCCTTCAGGACCAGCGGCGGGCAATCGATTTTACGCGGGACGCAGGCTGCGGCCAGCAGGTTTACGGCCGCGGGCGACGACGTGACGCCTGGTCAAGGGGGTCGCACGCCCCGGCGCTCACGGGCGGGTGGCGTGCTCCAGTTCGAGCAGCGCCGAATAGTAGCTCCGCCCCGTTGCCCGGTCCATGCCCACCTCGCACATCCGGTTCGCCGACAGGTGCGCGTCGAAGGCCCGCGCGGTCACCTCCGCCGCCTCGCGCGCCGTCGCCGCGGCCGTCAGTTCCGGGTGCAGCATTCCCCGGTCGCCCGCGAAGGCGCAGCAGCCCGCGTCGTCGGGGACCACCACCTCCTCGGCGCACGCCTCGGCGACCGCCCGCAGCCGGTCCTCGTCGCCCAAGTGCCGCATCGAGCAGGTGGGGTGGAGTACGGCCGATCCCACCCTGCGCCGGACCTCCAGACGCGGCAGCAGCTCCTCGGCGGCCCACACGATCGAGTCGAGGATCCGCAGCTCCGCGTGGAGGGCCCGGTTCTCCGGCGTCAGGTACGGGACCACCTCGCGCGCGATGCCCAGGGTGCAGGAGGAGGCGTCCACGACCAGCGGCAGCAGTCCGCCGGCCGTCCAGCCCCAGGCCGCCTCGACGATCCGGTTGGCCATCACCCGGGTGCCGGCCTCGTAGCCCTTGGAGTGCCAGATCGTCGCGCAGCAGGTGCCGCCGACGTCGCCGGGGATCCAGACGGGCCGCCCGGCCCGCTCCGACACGGCCACGACGGCCTGGGGCAGGGAGGGTCCGGGCCGGCCCTCCGGGCCGCCGAAGATCCGGTTGACGCAGGCCGGGTAGTACACGGCCGCGGCGCCCACCCGCCCGGTCGGCGGCAGTCGCCGAGCGGTGGCGCCGGGGATCTGCGGTAGCCACCGCGGAACCAGGTCCGGACGTACGGCCTTGCGCGCGGCCCCGGTGACCGCCCCCAGCAGCCGGTCGCGGGCCCCGGAGGGCATCCGGCCGGCGGCGGCCACCGTCAGCCGGGCGGCGGACTCGGCGGCCCCGAACCGCCGGGCGGCCAGCGCGGCGGCGGCCTCCTCGCGCGGGCCGTGCCAGCGGTGGCGGAAGTCCTTCATCAGTGCCCCGGTGTCGATGCCCACCGGGCAGGCGAGCTTGCAGGTGGAGTCGCCCGCGCAGGTGTCCACCGCGTCGTAGCCGTAGGCGGCGAGCAGGCCGTCCAGCACGGGGGAGCCGGGCTGCTGGCGCATCATCTCGCGGCGCAGCACGATCCGCTGGCGCGGAGTGGTCGTCAGGTCCCCGCTGGGGCAGGTCGGTTCGCAGAATCCGCACTCGATACAGGGGTCGACCACCGCCTCCACCTGCGGAATGGTCTTCAGGCCGCGCAGATGGGCCCGTGGGTCGCGGTCGAGGAGGATGCGCGGGGCGAGCACCCACTCCGGGTCGACGAGCCGCTTGGTGCGCCACATCAGGGCGGCGGCCACCGGGCCCCATTCCAGCTCCAGGAAGGGGGCCATGTTGCGGCCCGTGGAGTGCTCGGCCTTCAGGGAACCGTCGAACCGCTCCACGGTGAGCCGGCAGAAGGCCTCCATGAAGGCCCCGTACCGCTCGACGTCGGCGGGGTCGGCGGCATCGAAGGCGAGCATGAAGTGCAGGTTGCCGTGGGCCGCGTGACCGGCGACGGCCGCGTCGAAACCGTGCTCCGCCTGGAGCGCGAGGAGCGCCTCGCAAGCCTCGGCCAGCCGGGACGGCGGCACCGCGAAGTCCTCGGTGATCAAGGTGGTGCCCCGGGCGCGGGCCCCGCCGACGGCGGTGACGAAGGCCCTGCGGGCCTGCCAGTAGCCGCCCACGGTCCTCGGGTCGCTGGTGAAGGCGTTGGTGACCGACGCCGCCGGGGCGACCAGACCGAGGCCGTCGAGGATGCGGGCGGCCCGCTGCGCGCAGGCGTCCCGGCCGGCCTTGTCCGGAGCCCGGAACTCAACGAGCAGGGCCGTCGTCTCCCGGGGCAGGTCCGCCCAGTCGGCGGGCACCCCCGCGACGCTGACGGAGGCGCGCAGGGTGTTGCCGTCCATCAGCTCGACGGCGACGGCGCCCGCCTCGTTGAACAGCGGCACGGCCGCGGCCGCCGCGGGCAGCGAGGGAAAGAACAGCAGGGCGGAGCAGAGTTCGCGGTCCAGCGGGAGGGTGTCGAAGACAACCTCGGAGATGAAGCCGAGGGTGCCCTCCGAGCCGACCATGAGCCCCCGCAGGATCTCGACGGGGGTGGTGCCGTCCAGGTAGGCGTCGAGGCGGTACCCGGTGGTGTTCTTGATCTCGTACTTGGCGCGGATCCGGGCGACGAGCGCGGGATCGGCCTCGATCTCCCGCTTGATCTCCATCAGCCCGTGGCACAGGGCCGGTTCGGCGCGTGACAGCTCCTCGTCGGCCAGCGGGTCGGCGGTGTCCACGACGGTGCCGCCGGGCAGGACGAAGGTGAGGGAGGAGAGCGTGCGGTAGGAGTTGCGGGTGGTACCCGCCGTCATGCCGGACGCGTTGTTGGCGACGACCCCGCCGAGGGTGCAGGCGACGGCGCTGGCCGGGTCGGGGCCGAGGATCCGGCCGTGCCGGGCGAGGGCCGCGTTCGCCCGGGCCACGGTGGTGCCGGGCCGGATCCGGGCCCGCCGGCCCTCCTCCAGCACCTCGATCCCGGCCCAGTGGCGGCGTACGTCGACCAGGATGTCCTCGCCCTGGGCCTGGCCGTTGAGCGAGGTCCCGGCGGCGCGGAAGACGACCTCGCGCTGCCGGCCGTGGGCGTACGAGAGCACCGCCGAGACGTCGTCGATGTCCTCGGCGATCACCACGACCTGGGGAACGAAGCGGTAGGGGGAGGCGTCGGAGGCGTAGCGGACCAGGTCGGAGACCTTCCACAGCACCTTCTCGGGGCCGAGCAGCTCGGTCAGCTCGGTGCGCAGCGGCTCGGGCGTGCCGCCGGCCCGGTGCCCGGGGAGCCGGTCGGGGGCGGGGCCGCTGATGCTGCGGGGGCGCAGAGCCCCCGGCCTCGGTTCCAGCAGCGGCATCTGCGACCCCTCGCGTCCTCGAGGCCACGGGTGGCCTAGTCAGCAGGTGCGCTCCGCCGGGGCGTCCGACAGGGCGTTCAGCAGACCGCCGAGCACTTCGCGCTGGTCGGCGGTCAATGGAGCCAGGATCTCCTCCGCCGCGTCGGTTCGCGCGTTGCGCAGACGGCGCAGCGTGGCGCGGCCGGTGTCGGTGAGCTCGATCCGGATGACGCGGCGGTTCGCGGGGTCGGGCGCGCGCCGTACGCACTCGGCCGCCTCCAGGCCGTCCACGAGGGTGGTCACCGCGCGCGGCACGACTTCCAGGCGGGCGGCGAGATCCGCCATCCGGGGTGCCTGCTCGCCCTCGTAGTGCGAGACGAGGCGCAGCAAACGACTCTGGGCGGGAGTGATCCCGAGCGGCACCATGTGGCGCTTCTGGATCCGGTGCAGCCTGCGCGTCAGGCGCAGGAGCTGTTCGGCGAGGAGGCGATCGGTGTCGGAGGCGGAGGCGGAGCTCATGCGGGAACGATATCAGGATGCCGTTCATTGTGAGTATAGGTAACAATGACCTATGCTCCAATGAGCCCGACTTCGCCGAAGGGGACGTCGCGAAGACCTTGACCCTGACTCCTGACCCCCGAGAGGGTGCCCATGCCGCACGACGAACCGAAGTGGATCCCATCGAAAGACCCCCTCGACCCCGCCCGTCCCGCCCCGGCGGAGCAGCCGCGTGAGCTGCGCCGCATCGTGGGGCTGTTCCGGCCCTACCGTGGCCGGCTCGCCGTCGTCGGCCTGCTGGTCGGCGCCTCCTCGCTGGTCGGCGTCGCCTCGCCTTTCATGCTCCGGGAGATACTCGACGTCGCGATCCCGCAGGGCCGCACCGGGCTGCTCAGCCTGCTCGCGCTCGGCATGATCCTCACCGCCGTCGTCACCAGCGTCTTCGGCGTGCTCCAGACCCTGATCTCCACCACCGTCGGCCAGCGCGTCATGCACGACCTGCGCGCCGCCGTATACGCGCAGCTCCAGCGGATGCCGCTGGCCTTCTTCACCCGGACCCGCACCGGAGAGGTGCAGTCCCGCATCGCCAACGACATCGGCGGTATGCAGGCGACCGTCACCTCCACCGCGACCTCGCTCGTTTCGAACCTGACGGCCGTGATCGCCTCCGTGGTCGCCATGCTCGCGCTCGACTGGCGGCTCACCCTCGTCTCGCTCCTCCTGCTCCCCGTCTTCGTGTGGATCAGCCGGCGGGTCGGCCGGGAGCGCAAGAAGATCACCATGAAGCGGCAGAAGCAGATGGCCGCCATGGCCGCGACGGTCACCGAGTCGCTCTCGGTGAGCGGCATTCTGCTCGGCCGCACCATGGGCCGCTCCGAGTCCCTCACCTCCGCCTTCTCCGCCGAGTCCGAGAAGCTCGTCGGCCTGGAGGTGCGCTCCAGCATGGCCGGGCGCTGGCGGATGTCCACCATCGGCATCGTTATGGCCGCGATGCCCGCCCTCATCTACTGGGCGGCCGGCATAGCCCTCCAGACGGGCGCCCCCTCGCTCTCCGTCGGCACCCTCGTCGCCTTCGTCACGCTCCAGCAGGGCCTGTTCCGGCCCGCCGTGAGCCTGCTGTCGACCGGCGTGCAGATACAGACCTCGCTCGCGCTGTTCGCCCGCATCTTCGAGTACCTCGACCTGCCGGTGGACATCACCGAGCGCGCGGACGCGGTGCGGCTGGACCGGGCCAAGGGCGAGGTCACCCTGGAGGACGTGCACTTCACGTACGACACCAAGAACGGTCCGACCCTCTCGGGGATCGACATCACCGTTCCGGCCGGTGGCTCCCTGGCCGTCGTCGGTCCGACCGGCTCCGGCAAGAGCACGCTCAGCTATCTGGTGCCCCGGCTCTACGACGTCACCGGCGGACGCGTCGCCCTCGACGGGGTGGACGTGCGCGACCTCGACTTCGACTCGCTGGCCCGCTCGATCGGCGTGGTCTCCCAGGAGACCTACCTCTTCCACGCCTCGGTCGCCGACAACCTGCGCTTCGCCAAACCGGACGCCACCGACGAGGAGATCGCCGAGGCGGCCCGCGCGGCCCAGATCCACGACCACATCGCCTCCCTGCCCGACGGGTACGACACCCTGGTCGGCGAGCGCGGCTACCGGTTCTCCGGTGGTGAGAAGCAGCGTCTGGCCATCGCCCGCACCATCCTGCGGGACCCGCCGGTGCTGATCCTCGACGAGGCCACCAGCGCCCTGGACACCCGTACCGAGCACGCCGTCCAGCGGGCCATCGACAATCTCTCCGCGGGTCGTACGACCATCACCATCGCGCACCGCCTCTCCACCGTCCGCGACGCCGACCAGATCGTGGTCCTGGACTCCGGGCGCATCGCCGAGCGCGGCACCCATGAGGAGCTGCTGAAGGCGGACGGCCGGTACGCGGCCCTGGTCCGCCGGGACCGGGACGCCGCGCTGGCGCCCGAGCCGCCCGAGGGCGTCCAGCTGGCTCCGGTAAATGTGTGACCGTATGACCGGCACACGGGCCGGGTGCCGGAAATGCCACGAATCGCGGGTTAGCGTTCCCGTATGCGCCATGAGTACCGGCCGCCGCAGCGCCGTTCCCGGCTGACCCGCCGGGGCCGGCTGGCGCTCTTCCTCGGCACACTGTTCGCCCTCGGCGCGGCAGTCCTGATCCCGATACTGCGCGGTGGCGAAGTGCCGGAGACGCCACGCCGGCTGCTGATCCCCGAGGGCTGGCGGGCCCCGCAGGTGTACGCCGCGGTCGACCGCGAGCTGAAGCTCCCGCCGGGCTCCACGAAGGCGGCGGTGGCCACCGCCGGGCTGGCCCTGCCCGCGGAGGCCAAGGGCAATCCGGAGGGCTACCTCTTCCCGGCGACGTACCCGGTGACCTCGAAGTCCACCCCGGCCACCCTCCTCACGCACATGGTGCGGACGGCGAACCAGAAGCTCGCCACCCAGGCCGTCGCCGACGGCGGCAAGGCCCACGGGATGACCCCGTACCAGACGGCCACCCTGGCCAGCATCATCGAGGCCGAGGCCGAGGGCCGCCCCGACATGGGCAAGGTCGCACGGGTGGTGCACAACCGGCTGGCGAAGTCGATGCCGCTCCAGATGGACTCCACCATCAACTACGCGCTGAACCGCAGCACCGTGGACACCAAGCTCGGCGACACCCGGATCGACAGCCCCTTCAACACCTACGTACGCCAGGGACTGCCACCCACGCCGATCGACAGCCCGGGACTGGAGGCGATGGCGGCCGCGGTCGCCCCGACGCCCGGCGACTGGCTGTTCTTCGTCACCGTCAAGCCGGGCGACACCCGCTTCTCGGCGACGTACGAGGAACACCGGAAGCACGTCGCGGAGTTCAACCGGATCCGCGCGGGCGCCGGCTCCCGCACAGGTCAGGCCGGTCCCGCCGGGAAATGAGGGGCGGTGGACCTCGCGACGGATCTACCATCGGCGGCCTGCCGAGTGCGTGGACCGAGGGGGCGAACCGTGCAATGGCCATGGAGAGCGAAGACGAAGACGAAGACTGAGGCGAAGGCCGAAGAGGGCGCGGAAGCGATCGACGGGCCGGCCTTCGACGCGGAGTCGATGGGCAAGCGCATCCAGGCGCGCAGGGACGCGGACGCGAGGGCCGCTGCGGCCGCCGAGCAGGCAGGGTACGAGCGGATGGTCGGACGCTGGGGCAGCAGAGTGGTCGAGTGGCGAGGCTGGCTGGCCCGTTCCCCCGTCGGAGTGGACCTGCTGCACTGGTGGTACGACGAGGCGGAACTGACCGCCCTGGTCGGTGAGGAACGGTACGTGGAACGCCTGGGAGAGCTGCTCTCGCAGGCATCGGCGCGCGACATCGCGGCGATGGGGCTCGGCTGCACCCGGCGTGTCGACCGGGCCTGCCGCTTCGCCGAGACCTGCAGCCAGGATCCCGTCGTACCGCCGGGCGGGAAACTCGCGAGCTATCGGCACGGGGGGATACCCGGGGCGTGCAGCGGCTTCATCGACTGCTGGTCCAAGCACGAGATCGACGTGACCTTCACCGACGGCGACGACCACCGGTCGGTGCTCCTGTTCCGCGACCATCCGGGCAAGGCCCGGCTCTGGGTGGACGGCGTGCGCGTGGGTGAGGACGAATGGCTGGACAAGGGCGGCATCTGGGTGGGGGAGCGCTTCTTCACCATCCAGATCGAGGGCCCGAAGGACCACCCGGAGCAGGGGCCCGGCGACATCGGCCGCCAGCTCTACAACATCGTGTCGCTTCTCATCCACGACGCGGGGCGGGGCACCACGCGCATCCTCGTCCCGGAAGCCACCGAGAGCTGGACCGATCCCGCTCTGGACGTGCGGGACGGGACGGGCCGGGTGTACCCGACCTGGGAGGCCCGCACGGCCGGCGGCACCCCGGACCGGATCATCCCCCTCGACGAACCGGACGCCGGCTGAGGGGCGCCGACGGGCTCAGGCCGCGGGGGCCGGGACCGGGACCGGGGCGCCGGCCCGTTCGCGGGTCAGGAGCCGGCGGATCTCGCGGACCGCGGCACCGCCCGCGCGGTTGGCGCCGATGGTCGACGCCGACGGGCCGTAGCCCACCAGGTGGATCCGCTCGTTGCGCACGGCCCGGGTCCCCTCGACCCGGATGCCTCCGCCCGGCTCGCGCAGGCGCAGCGGGGCGAGGTGGTCGACGGCCGCCCGGAAGCCGGTGGCCCACAGGATCACATCGGCGTCCACATGGCTCCCGTCGGCCCAGACGGCGCCCGTGGCGGTGATCCGGTCGAAGACGGGCCGCCGGGCCAGCACGCCCGAGGCCAGACCGGCCCGGACGGCGTCGTTCAGCGGGAGTCCCGTCACGCTGACCACGCTCTGCGGCGGCAGTCCCCGGCGCACGCGCTCGTTCACCAGGGCCACCGCGGCCCGGCCCTCGGCCTCGCCGAAGCTCCTGTCGCGGAAGACCGGGGGCCGCCGGGTCACCCAGGTGGTCCCCGCCGCCACCTCCGCGATCTCCAGCAGGTGCTGCACCGCCGAGGTGCCGCCGCCGACGACGATCACCCGCGCCCCCGCGAACTCCTGCGGCCCCGGATAGTTCGCGGTGTGCAGCTGCCGGCCGCGGAAGGCCTCCTGGCCCGGGTAGCGCGGCCAGAACGGCCGGTCCCAGGTGCCGGTGGCGTTGACCAGGGCCCGGGCCGACCAGATGCCGGCCGAGGTCTCCACGCGCAGCCGCCCCGCGTCCCCTTCGCGTACGGCGGACACGTCCACGGGTCGGCGTACGCACAGGTCGAAGCGGTCCTCGTAGGCGGCGAAGTACTCCCCGATGACCTGCGACGACGGCCGCAGAGGGTCGGCGCCCGTCAGCTCCATGCCCGGCAGGGCGTGCATGCCGTGGACCTTGCCGTACGTGAGCGAGGGCCAGCGGAACTGCCAGGCGCCGCCCGGGCGGGGCGCGTGGTCGAGGACCACGTGGCCGAGCCCCGCACGCGTCAGGTGGTAGGCGCTGGACAGGCCTGCCTGCCCGGCGCCGATGACCACCACGTCCACGTCGACCGGCCCGTCGACCGGTACGTCCACGCCCCGCGTCATGTTGTTCACGGTTCTACCAACTCGCGGCGGGCGCCGGATCTTCCCCGGCTACGGCGCCAGCAGGCCGCGCGCGGCCAGCTCCGGGGTCACCCCCTCGCCGAACCAGTACGCCTCCTCCAGGTGCGGGTAGCCCGACAGGACGAAGTTCTCGATCCCGAGCGCGTGGTACTCCTCGATCCGGTCCGCCACATCGCCGTGACTGCCGACCAGGGCCGTACCGGCACCGCCGCGGACCAGCCCGACCCCCGCCCACAGGTTCGGCGAGATCTCCAGCCCGTCCCGGGAGCCGCCGTGCAGAGCCAGCATCCGCTGCTGGCCCACCGACTCGCTCGTGCCCAGCAGGGACTGCGCGCGGGCGATGTCCGCGTCCGACAGGTCCCCGAGCAAGCGGTCCGCCGCGCCCCAGGCCTCCTTCGCCGAGTCGCGCGAGATGGTGTGCAGCCGGATGCCGAACCGGACCGTCCGCCCCCGCCCCTCCGCCAGCGAGCGGATCCAGTCGATCTTCTCTTTCACCTGCTGCGGCGGCTCGCCCCAGGTCAGGTACACATCGGCGTGCTCGGCTGCGACCGGCCCGGCCGCCGCCGAGGATCCGCCGAAGAAGATCTCCGGCAGCGGGTCCGGCGGCAGCGCGGTGAGCCCGCCGTCGATCCGGTAGTGCTCGCCCTGGAAGTCGTACGGCTCCCCGCGCCAGGCGCCGCGTACGACGGACAGGAACTCGGCGGTGCGCTCGTAGCGCCGGTCGTGGTCGAGGTGGTCGCCGAACCGCCGCTGCTCGGCCGAGTCGCCGCCCGTCACCACATTGAGCAGCAGCCGGCCGCGGGTGATCCGCTGGTAGGTCGCGGCCATCTGGGCGGCGAGCGTCGGCGAGATCACCCCGGGCCGGAAGGCCACCAGGAACTTCAGCCGCTCGGTGTGCTGCGAGAGCGCCACCGTCGTCAGCCAGGCGTCCTCGCACCAGGTGCCCGTCGGGGTCAGCACCGCCTCGAAGCCGAGCTGTTCGGCGGCCTTGGCGATCTGCGCGAGGTACTCGATGTCGGGCTCGCGCACCCCGGGTGCGGCAGTGTTGTGCGCGTAGGCGTGCCGGTCGACCAGGGTGCGGCCGTCGCCGCCGGTGGGCAGGAACCAGTGCAGGCGGACGGTCATCAGGAGTCCTTCCCGTACGTACGCGGGGCGGTGGTGGACGGCGGCAGGCCGCCGTTGAAGCGGGGGTCGACGAAGTCCTTGAAGGCGACCTTGCCCGGGATCAGCTTCAGGTCGGTGAAGGTGTCGGCGATCTTCTGCTCGGAGGCCACGGCCGCGTCGTCGACGGCGACCGGCACGCGGGTGCCGTTGCTGCGCCGGACCGCGTCGAGGGCGACCTCGTACGGCAGCCCCGCCTCCTTCGCCCAGACCTCGGCCCACTCCTCCGGGTGCTTGAACACCCAGTCCTGGGCGCGCTGCAGCCGCTTCAGGTAGTCGCCGACGGCCTTGCTCTTGCCCGCGTCCTCCAGGGCGGCCGGCGCCGCGACCTGGAAGCCGAGCCCGTTGACGAGCCCCTCGCCGGAGGTCAGGACCCGGGCTCCGGTGCGCAGCACCTGGGAGGTGTACGGGTCCCAGACCGCCCACGCGTCGACCGAGCCGCTGTTGAAGGCGGCCAGCGCGTCGGCCGGCTGGAGGAATCCGATCGTCACGTCGGCCGGCTTCAGGCCGGCCTGCTCCAGGCTCGCGATGAGCTGGAAGTGGGCCGAACTGCCCTGCGCCACCGCGATCTTCTTGCCGCGCAGATCGGCTGCGGACCGGAGCGCGGACCCCTTCGGCACGAGGATCGCCTCGCCGGCCGAGGAGCCGTGCGTGGCGGCCACCACGGTGATCTTCGACTTGGCGGCCGCGGCGAACACGGGCGGGGTGTTGCCCACGCCGCCGATGTCCACGGCCTTGGCGTTGACGGCCTCCAGCAGCGGCGGACCGGAGGTGAAGGTGGACCACTTGATGGTGTAGTCGAGGTTCTCCAGTTCCCCGGCGGCCTTCAGCAGCGACTCGTTGCCGCCCTTCTGGTCCCCGACGCTGAGCGTGACCCTGGCACCGCTCCCGGCTCCGCCCTCGGCGGTCGCCGCGCCGCTGTCGGCGGCGGAGCTGCCGCCGCAGGCGGTCAGGGCCAGGGACAGCGGGATCAGGGTGGCGAGCAGGGGCAGGGAATGGCGTCTCATGTCGTATCTCTTCGTTCTCTTGACGGGTGAAAGGTCTTCAGAAGACGCCGAGTTCGGCGAGCAGCCGGGTGCGGAGCGCCGCGAACCCCGGGTCGCCGACCGTGCGCGGCCGCTCCAGCGGAACCTGGGTGTCGTGGGCGATCCGCCCCTCGCTCATCACCAGGATCCGGTCGGCCAGCAGCACCGCCTCGTCGACGTCGTGCGTCACCAGCAGCACCGCGCAGCCGCGCCGCTGCCACAGCCTGGCCACCAGCTCCTGGGCCTTGATCCGGGTCAGCGCGTCCAAGGCGCCGAACGGCTCGTCCAGCAGCAGCAGATCCGGTTCGCGCACCAACGCCCGGGCCAGGGAGGCCCGCTGGGCCTCACCGCCGGACAGGGTCTTGGGCCAGGCGTCCGTACGGTGCTCCAGCCCGACCTCGGCCAGCGCCCGCTCGGCCCGCTCACGCTCGGGCCGGCCCGGCAGCCCGAGCAGGACGTTGCGCCAGACCCGCTTCCAGGGCATCAGCCGCGGCGCCTGGAAGGCCACCGCCCGCCGCTCCGGTACGAGCACCTCGCCCTCGATCTCCCGGTCCAGGCCCGCCAGGATCCGCAGCAGGGTGGACTTGCCGCAGCCGCTGCGCCCGAGGAGGACGGTGAACTCCCCTGCGCGCAGTGTCAGATCGAGCCCGTCGATGACGGCCCGCCCGTCGAAGGACCGGGTCAGCCCGGTGACCTCGACGGCAGCGGCGGTGGTGGCTACTGCCCCGTGAACGTCGGTCGCCATTGCAGCAGCAGCCTTTCGAGAGTACGGACGACGAGGTCGGCGGTCAGGCCGAGGAAGGCGTAGACGACGAGGCAGACGACGATCACGTCGGTACGGAAGAACTCGCGCGCCTGGTTCATCAGGAAGCCGATCCCGGCGTCCGCGTTGATGGACTCCCCGAAGACCAGGGCCAGCCAGGCGGTCGCGAGCGAGTACCGCAGACCGGTCATGAAGCCGGGGAGCGCACCGGGCAGCACGACGTGCCGCACCAGACCCCACCGCCCGAGCCCCAGCGCCCCGCCCGCCTCGATCAGTTGCTCGTCCACCCGCGGATCCCGGCGTACACGTTCAGGTACAGGTGGAAGGCGGTCCCGAGTGCGATCAGGGCGACCTTCGGCGCCTCGCCGATGCCCATCCAGATGATGAACAGCGGGATGAGACCCACCCAGGGCACCGTGCGGAGCATCTGCACGCTCGCGTCGATCAGGTCCTCGCCGAGCCGCGACAGCCCGGACAGCAGCGCGAGCACCGTGCCCGCCGTACCGCCGATCACCAGCCCGATCGCGACGCGCTGCAGGGACACGGCCATCGCCCCGGGCAGCGTGCCGTCCCCGATCAGATCCGCCCCGGCGGACGCGATGGTGGACGGCGGTGCGAGCGTATCGGCCGGCAACCACCCCAGTGTGCTGGCCAGTTGCCACAGCGCGAGCAGCAGCAGCGGGCCCGCGGTCCGGCGGATCCAGCGGGGTACGGGGCGACGCCGCGCGGAGGTCGCCACGACGGCCACGAGCTCGGGGGCGGCGGGCCGTGCGGAGGCCGGCGCGGAGGTCGGCGTGGGCGACAGGTCCGGCGGGGCATGGCTGATGCTGATGCTCATGGAGGCTCCACGAAAGGAGGGCGGCGAGGCAGGCGGCAGCGCGCACACCGACCGCCCTCGACCGGCACGGCCGGACGGGGCCGGGCGGGGGAGGGGTTCAGAAGTGTGCGGGCACGCCGGGGAAGAGCGCGGAGCGCTCGTGACAGATCAGGAAAAGGGCGTCAGCAGCCGCGGCGACACGCGGCGGAGGCCACCCGCAGCAGGTCGATGTGACCGCGCGTGGTGAGCATGGCTGAACGCAACATGCGGCGAAACCTAGCCACCTGGCCGGGGCGGGGTCAACGGCGTCTCGCCCACTGGACCTGCCGTCTCGAAGACCGGGAACACGGAACACACAACACGCCACACGTCACACGGAACACACCACACGGAACACACCACGCGGAAGACCGGGTCTCAGCGGGCGCCCCCGTCGTGCGGGCCGGCGGCGCGCAGGGTCGCCAGGACCGGTCCGGTCGGCTGCAGGGTGAGCCCCGGGAAGACCCCGGCCCGTCCGCTCCCGCTGTCCAGGTGGAACCGCTGTGCCAGCACGGCGAGTACGAGCGCTGCCTCCACCAGTGCGAACCGCGCTCCCAGGCAGGCCCGCGGGCCGCCGCCGAAGGGGAACCAGGCGTGTTCGGGCACCGGATGCGGGGCGTCCGCGTCCCACCGCTCGGGGCGGAAGGCCTCCGGGTCCGGGAACCACCGGGCATCGCGGTGCATCGACCAGGGACTGGTCCATACCGAGGTCCCGGCCGGTACCGCGCGCCCGCCCAGCGTCGCCCCCTCCGTGGCGACCGCCGAGATCAGCCAGATCGGCGGATAGATGCGCAGGGCCTCCTTGACCACCTGCCGGGTCCAGGGCAGCCGCGCGTAGTCGGCGTAGGCCGGCAGCCGTGCGCCGAGCACCCGGTCCAGCTCCTCCGTCAGCCGGGCCCGCGCCGTCGGCGCCCCCGACAGGAGCTGCCAGGCCCAGGTCAGGGTGGTCGAGGTGGTCTCGTGGCCGCCGATGTAGAGGGTGATCGACTCGTCCCGCAGCTCCTTGCGGGAGAGCGGCCCCCCGGTTTCGTCGCGGGCAGCGAGCAGCCGGCTCAGCAGGTCGTCCCGTTCCGCGCCGGCGCTCGATGCCGCCTCGTGCTCCCGTATGACGTGCGCGATCTCCCGGTCGAGCACCGCCACGGCCTCCCGCATCCGGCGCCGTCCGGGAGTGCGGACCCAGGGCGGCAGGAACAGCGTCAGCCCGCGGAACTCCGCCCCCAGTTCCCGCTGGGCGGTGGCCATGGCCGCACTGATGGGCGCCTCCCGGCCGGCGGCGTCGCTCCCGAACAGCGTGCGCACCGCGATCCGCTGGGTGAGCCCGGCCATCTCCCGGTGCACGTCGATCCGTTGGCCCGCACGCCAGCCGCCCGCCAGGGCGTCCGCGCACTCCACCATCGTGGCGGCGTACGAACGCACCTGGCGCGGCCGGACGGCGGGCTGCACCAGCGCCCGTTTGCGGCGCCAGTCGTCCCCGGTGGCGACGACCACCCCGTTGCCCAGCAACTGGCGGAAGGCCCAGCCCAGTTCCGTCGGCCGGAAGGTGGACTCGACGGCCGCGAGCAGTTCGCCGGCGTGCTCGGGCCGGGAGACCAGGATGTTGCGCTGCGGGCCGAGCGCCCAGGGCACCCAGTCCCCGTAGTCGTCGCGCAGGGACTCGAAGAAGGCCAGGGGATCACGGGCGAAGGCGGGCAGGTTGCCGAGCAGCGGCCATCGGCGCGGTCCGCCGCTCCGGGTGCCCGGGGTCAGGGTCGCGGTCACGCAGGCATGGTGACAGCCGCCCCCGCAGGCCGCCAGAGAGCGGACAGGGTCTCCTCGGCCGGGTCCGGGCCCGCGCCGTTGACGAATAGTCTGCGCGCAGATAATCTATGGATAGACGATCTAGCCGGGGAGACCACCCATGTGGGAGTACGAGCACAGCATCGAGACCGCCGCCGCACCCGAGGCGATCTGGCGGCTCTGGGCGGACGTGGAGAACTGGGGCGCCTGGAACGCCGAGATCGAGAAGATCGAGATCGGCGGCCCGTTCTCGGCCGGTACGGAGATCACGATGACGCCGCCCGGGGACGACCCGATCCTGCTGCGCATCGCCGAGGCGGTCGAAGGTGAACGGTTCGTCGACGAGGCGCGCTTCGGTGACATCCTGCTGCGGACCACCCACCGGATCGACCCGATCGGCCAGGACCGGATCCGGGTGGTGTACCGGATGGAGATCACCGGCAGCGGCGCCGACGAGGTCGGCCCGCAGATCGGCCCGGGCATCACCGCCGACTGGCCCGACACGATGGCTTCGCTGGCCGAGCTGGCGCTTCGCTGATGCCCCTCAGCCCCGGCGAGAGCCCCGGATTCCTGCTGTGGCACGCCACCCTGCGCTGGCAGCGCGACATCGCCACGGCCCTGGCCCCGCTCGACCTCACCCACGTGCAGTTCGTGCTGCTCGCCTGCACCTGGTGGCTCAACAGCCAGGGCGGGCACCCCAATCAGCTGGCCGTCGCCCGCCAGGCCGGTACCGACGTCAAGATGACCTCCCAGGTCCTGCGCACCCTGGAACACAAAGGGCTCGTCGAGCGTGAGGTCGACCCGGCCGACACCCGCGCCAAACGGCTGCGCGTCACCGACGCCGGCGCCGAGCTGGCCCCACGGGCGATCGCCGCCGTCGAGCAGGCCGACGCGCAGTTCTTCCGGCCGGTGCCCCTCGCCGACGCGGTGGCCCTGCTCGGCCGCCTGGCCCGTCCCGAAAGCTGAGATCCGCCCGCCGGGCCCGTGCGACAGCACCCGCGAGCGGATCCGTCCACCCGGGGGAGGGGCTACGCGGGCCGGCGTGCGGCCAGCCATTCGTACACCGCGTCCGCGCTGAACTCCGGATGGCCGCCCGGGAAGAGGAGCCCGGCGGACGCGAAGGCCGGGTCCCCCGCGATGTCCGGGGTGTACGGGACCGCCACGCAGGCCATGCCCGCGGCGTGCGCGGCCCGCGCCCCGGGCGCCGCGTCCTCGACGACCACGCAGTCGGCGGGCTCGGCGCCCAGCCGGCGGGCCGCTTCCAGGAACACGTCCGGAGCGGGCTTGCCGTGCGCGACCTCCTCGGCGGAGACCACCGTCGTCAGCAGCGCGTCCAGCCCGGTGCCCGCCAGCACCGCGTCGATCGCCTCCAGCGAGGAGCCGGAGGCCACCGCCATCGCCACGCCCTCGCTGTGCAGCCGCTCGACGAGCCCCCGCATTCGCGGGAAGACCTCGGTCCGGGTGCGGGCCAGCTCCAGGTAGGCGGCGTTCTGCTCGGCGAGCAGCTGCTCGACCGGTGCCCGGATCCCGTACCGGTTCCGCAGGATCTCCAAGGTCTCCCGCGTACCGATGCCGATGAAGCGGGAGTGCTGCTCCCACGTGAAATCGGGGACCCCGTGCCGCTCCAGGGTGCGGCGCCCGGACTCGTAGTAGTTCGGCTCGCTGTCCACGAGGGTGCCGTCGAGATCGAATATGACGGAAATCATCCGTGGCGCCCGTCCGGCCGGTCGTGTCCTGTCTCGACAATCCTGTCAGGTTTTGTTGGCATTTCTGCCCACGGATTCGACCAGCGGCAGCAGCCGGTGCGGAACCCGCTCGCGCAGCGCCACCTCCGTACGGGTGCGGACCACGCCCGGGAGCTGGATCAGCCGCTGGATCACGTCCTCCAGGTGCCCGTTGTCCCGGGCCGCCACCCGGGTCAGCAGGTCCCCGCCGCCGGTGATCGAGAAGGCCTCGATGATCTCGGGCACGGCGGCCAGCGCGTCCCCCACCTCGTCCAGATGCCCCTGGGTGACCTCGATGTGCACGAAGGCCAGCACCGGATGGCCCAGCGCGGCGGGGGAGAGCACCGGCCCGGTTCCGGTGATCACGCCCGTGCGTTCCAGCCGGTCCAGCCGTGCCTGCAGGGTGCCGCGCGCCACGCCGAGGATCCGGGCGTACTCGCGGACACTGGTGCGCGGCTGCTCGATCAGCAGACGCAGGATTCTGGTGTCGAGCTCGTCCACCGCCACGCCACGACTGTACCAATGGCCCCGTTCACCCCGATGGTTACCGGCCAGGTGCCAGGTCGGTGTGCAGCCCGGGCTGGCTCCGGTAGAGCAGGCCCACGACGAGCACCGTCGCGCCGGCCGGCAGCAGCAGCCAGCCCACGGTCCAGCCGGCCCGCAGCAGCAGCGCCCCGAGGAACCCGCCGGCGAACATGGCCAGGACGGAGAGACCACGCAGCCGCCAGCCGGCCGTCCCGAACCCGTAGGTGTTCTCCCGCCCCATGGCCGAAGCGCCCAGGAAGGCGGTCATGGACCGGGTGACCAGCGTCGTCGGCACGCCGGGCACGTTCGCCCGCATGATCGTGGTGTTGCGCAGCCCCATCGCCAGCGCCAGGACCGCCATCGCCGCCAGATGCCGCAGGGCCGGGGATCCGTACTGCGCGGCCAGCCCCCAGCCGATCCCCGCGGCGGTCAGGATCAGCCCCGCCTCGGCGATGAGGCCGATGACGAACCAGCGCCTCCCACGGACCTCGGTCACGGACTCCAGATGCGACCCGCACACCACCCCGACGACGAACGCGGCCAACGAGACCCCGGGCGCGAGCGTCTCCAGTCGCCCCGCCCCGGCCGCCCCGAAGGCCACGAACAGCACATTGCCCGTCTGCATCGCCGTGAAGGCCGGCCCGAGCGCCAGCAGGCTCACCGCTTCCACCAGCCCGGTCACCCCGGTCAGTACGACCATCAGCGCGGGCATGTGCGGGGGGAGCAGCGGCGAACCGGCCGTCCGCCCGGCCTCCCGGTTCTCGTCCATGACGCCCGACAGTGACACGCCCGCCCGGGTGCTCCGGCGCCGACATGCCGGAAGGCATAGGGTCCCAAGGATGAGTGACCTGTTGCTGGTGAGGCACGGCGAGACCGCCTGGAGCGCGAACGGGCGCCACACGGGACGCACCGACCTTCCGCTGACCGCGCGCGGGGTCGAGGAGGCCATCTCGCTGGCCCCCTTCTTCCGGGACCGGCAGCCGGCCCTCGTACTGACCAGCCCGCTGCGCCGGGCCGTCACCACCGCCGAGCTCGCCGGACTCACCGGCGGGGAGGCCGACCCCGACCTGTACGAATGGGACTACGGCGGCTACGAGGGAATCACCACCGCGGAGATCCAGAAGACCACCCCGGACTGGTCCCTGTGGACGCACGGCGTTCCGCCCGGCGACGCCGAGCACCCCGGCGAGAGCGCCGCCCAGGTGGGCGCCCGCGCCGACCGGGCCCTGGCCCGCGTCGCCCCCGTGCTCCGCGCGGACGGCGGCAACGTGGTGCTCGTCGCCCACGGCCACTTCCTGCGCGTCCTCACCGCCCGCTACCTGCGGCTGGAGCCCGAGCACGGCCGGCTGTTCCTGCTGCGCACCGGCACCGTCAGCGTGCTCTCCACGGAGCACGGACTCCCCGTGATCGCCGGCTGGAACACCCGCCCCTGACCGAAGCTCCGGCCGGGGCCCCAGCCCCGGATCCGACCCCGGCCCGGGCCCCGGACCCGGCCCCGACCGCGGCCGCCTCGCCTCGCGCGGCGGTGCCGTCTGCGTGACCATGCGTACATGGGTCACGACTCGTACACGGACGACGGCAGTGCGGGCGCCGGACCGGAGGGCTTGGACGCGAGGCTCAAGGCCAACGCGATCGGGTTCCTCGACGCGCTCGTCATCGGCCTGAACTCGACCTCGCCCGCCTACTCCCTGGCCGCCGTCCTCGGGCCGATCGTGGCGCTGGCCGGCATCTACGCGCCCGGCGTGATGCTCGCCTCCTTCGTCCCGATGCTGCTCATCGCCGCCGCCTTCTACTACCTCAACAAGGTCGACCAGGACTGCGGGACGACCTTCTCGTGGGTCACCCGGGCCATGGGCCCGTGGGCCGGATGGCTCGGTGGCTGGGCCATCGCCATGACCGGCGTCCTCGTCATCGGCTCGCTCGCGGACGTCGCCGTGAACTTCGGCCTGCTCGCCTTCGGACTCGACAGCTGGGCCGCCAACGCCTGGATCCGGCAGGGCCTCACCGTCGCGGTGATCCTCGCCATGACCGGTATCTGCGTCATCGGCACCGAGCTCTCGGCACACCTCCAGGACATCCTCATCCTCGCCCAGGTCTTCTTCCTGCTGGCGTTCGCCGTGGTCGCCATCTACCGCGTCTACGCCGACACCAGCACCCTGGACTCGATCGAGCCGTCCCTCAGCTGGCTCAACCCCTTCGGCGCCGGCGGTGCCGCCCTCACCGGCGGGCTGCTGCTCGGCGTGTTCATGTACTGGGGCTGGGAGTCCGCGGTCAACCTCACCGAGGAGGTGGAGAACTCCGCCACCGCGCCCGGCAGGGCGGGCATCTGGTCGACCGTGATCCTCCTGGTCACCTACCTGTCCGTGGGCTTCGCGGTCGTCGCCTACGCGGGCACCGTCTACCTCGCCGAGAACGCGGCCGAGGAGGAGGCCATCTTCGCGGTCCTCGCCCACGAGGTCATGGGCGGCTGGGACTGGGTGGTGCTCCTCGCCGTCTGCACCTCGGCGCTCGCCTCCACCCAGACCACGATCATCCCCGCCTCCCGCACCGCCCTGTCCATGGCCCGCCGGCACGCGCTGCCGCACCGGCTCGCGCACATCCACCCGCGGTTCCGCACCCCGGACGTGAGCACGTGGTGGGTGGCCGGCATCGCCATCGGCTGGTACCTCGTCGTCAACCAGATCAGCGAGAACGCGCTCCTGGACTCGCTCACCGCGCTCTCCCTGCTCATCGCCTTCTACTACGCGCTCACCGGCCTGGCCTGCGCCATCTACTACCGCCGTCACCTCTTCGAGAACCTGCACAACTTCCTGCTGATCGGACTCGGCCCGGTGATCGGTGCCGGGATGCTGACCTGGCTGCTGGTGGAGTCGATCGGCGACATGTCCAACCCGGAGAACTCCGCCAGCGGGGTCTCCTGGTTCGGGCTCGGTCCGCCGCTGGTCATCGGCCTCGGCATCGCGCTCGTGGGCGTGGCCGTCATGTGCTTCTGGCGAGTGCGGGACGGCAGGTTCTGGCAGGAGCGCCGCGGCGTCGTCGACCCGGAACTCGTCCATGCCGGGAAGCACCGGTCCACCTCCTAGGGAGCCCCCGATGTCCGTGGTCCTCGGATACGACGAATCACCCGGCGCGGAACGGGCCCTGCAGGTGGCGCTGGAGGTGGCCACCGCCTTCGGCGAGCCCCTCGTCCTCGTCTACGGCGCGGCCGCCCCGGGCGCCACCGGCGAGGAGTCCCGTGCCCACCGCGAAGCCGTCCGCCAGGCGGGCCGCAGCGCGCTGGCGCACGCCGTCGAGGAGGCCGACGCGGCCGGGGTGCCCTCCACGGTCGAGGTGGCCGACGAGAAACCCGCGCAGGCCCTGCTGGACGCCGCCGAGCGCCACCGGGCCCGCGTCATCATCGTCGGCAGCTGGGGCGACAGCCCGATGCGCGGAGCGCTGCTCGGCTCCACGCCGCACAAGCTCCTGCACCTGTCGCCGATCCCGGTGCTGTGCGTACCGACCGGGCCGGAGGGCGCCTGAACAGCCGTGGTGCGACTGGGGCGGACGCCCTCCGGTCCCGGCCCGCACGTCAGGGCCCGGAGAGGGCGTTCTCGGGCTCGGCCTGCGCCGGGGCGCGGCCGCTCACCTCCTTCCCGGCGCGCAGCCGGGTCAGCGCGGGGCTGGTGATCGCCGTCGTCACCAGGGCCATCAGCACCAGCATGGTGAACAGCTGCGGCCCGATGACGCCGAGTTCCAGACCGACGTTGAGCACCACCAGCTCGGTCAGCCCCCGGCAGTTCATCAGGGCGCCGATCGACAGGGCCTCCCGCCACGGTCTTCCGCACGCGCGTGCCGCGCCCGTCGCGCCGCCCCACTTGCCGAGGAAGGCGACGAAGAGGATCGCGGCCGTCCAGAGCCACAGCCCGGGCGAGGCCGTCAGGCCCCCGATGTCCGTACGCAGCCCCGTGTGCACGAAGAACAGCGGCAGCAGCACGGGCACCGTGAACGCGCGCAGCCGGGCCGCCGAGGCCTCGATGCGCTGCCCGGTGCGCGGGGTGATCACCCCGAACAGGAACGCCCCGAACAGCGCGTGCACGCCGATCAGGTCGGTGGCCAGCGCGGACAGGCTCAGCCCGCTGAAGAGCGCCACCAGCACCGCCGCGTCGCCGGCCCGGTCGGCGCGGGCCGACCAGCGGGCCAGCAGCGGCCTGACCGCGTACAGCATCACCAGCGTGAAGGCCACGGCGAGTCCGGCCGTGGTGACCGCCTCCATCGGGGACCCGGCCGTGGAGAGGGCCACCACCAGGGCCAGCAGGCACCACGCGACGACATCGTCCACGGCCGCGCAGGCCATGGCGAGCGCGCCGAGCGGAGTCCCGTACAGGCCCCGGTCGATGAGGATCCGGGCGAGGACCGGGAACGCGGTGATGGCCATGGCCACGGCCATGAACAGGGTGAACGGCATCCGGCCCACCCCCTCGGGGGCGAACCCGCCGTACATCGCGAGGGCGAGCAGTGCGCCCAGGGCCAGCGGCAGCAGCATGCCCGCCTGGCTCACCGCCACCGCGACCCGGGTGTGACCGCGCAGGCTCTTCAGGTCCAGCTCCAGCCCGACCAGGAACATGAAGGCGAGCAGCCCGAGCTGCCCGAGCACCGAGGTGTACGGGAGCACGGACGGCGGGAAGAGCGCGTGCTGGGCCTGCGGCCAGAGCCAGCCCAGCAGCGAGGGGCCCAGCAGGATGCCGGTGGCGATCTCGCCCACCACCGGGGGCTGGCCGAAGCGGCGGCAGACGGCGGCCCCCACCTGACTGGCCAGGATCACCACCGGAACGGCGATCAGCAGGGCGGGCAGCGGGTCAGCGGACGACACGGGTACCTCCTTCGGGCGCGGCGGGGCGCAGGGCGGCGGGCAGGCCGCGGTGCGGGGTCGGCTGTGCGGCGGGCTGGGGAGCCGCGGCAGCAGCGGACCAGGGGGCGTAGCGGCGCAGCCCGTAGAGCAGCGGCTGCCGGTCGTCGCGCACGGTCACCCGCCGGACCTCGGCGAAGACGGCCGTGTGGTCCCCGAAGCCGACGGTTCTGACCACGGCGCAGTCCGCGACGGCGTGGGCGTCCGCCGTCAGGTGCGGTCCGCCCGCACCCAGCGGCAGCCGCCACTCGACGCGGTCGAAGCGGTCGGGCGCCCCGGAGGCGAACAGGTCCGAGGTGCCGCGGGCCCGCTCGTGCAGCAGGTTGAGGGCGAAGTGGCCCTCGGTGAGCAGCACGGCGAGGGTCGGGCTCGCCGCCCGTATGCACACCACGAGCGTCGCCGGTTCGAGGGCGACGCTCGCGAGGGAGGTGCAGGTCAGGCCGTGCGGCACGGAATCGGAATCCAGTGTGGTGACGACGGACACCCCGGTGGGGAAGGCGGCCATGAAGGGACGGAGGTCCGCCGGCTGGCCCCCGGCCGACTCGTCCGGTGCGGCGGGCTGGGGCACGGAGCGGTGGGGCATGTCTGACTCCTGAGGTGGCTGAAGCAACTGCGGCCCGGCAGCCGGCGGGAGAGCCGTACTGCCGGGCCGTGGGAGCGGTGGGCCTTACGCGCCGTGCAGCTGGCGCAGGTAGTCGTAGGCACTGGGCAGCGTCTCCAGCAGGTTCTGCTGCTGGCGCTTGACCGTGTCGAAGAGGGGTTCGGCACTGGCCACCGAGTCCGGCCGGTGCGCCAGGGAGGGCAGCGGGGCGTCCGGCTCCAGGCCGAGGCCCGCGAAGATGCAGTAGTAGCTGCCGTTGGTCCAGAAGTTGCGGAATTCGGCCTCGAAGTTGCCGTAGTACGTCGACTCGTCGGTGATCGGCGAGTTGATGGGCAGGCCGGCCTTGTAGGCGGAGATCTTCTGCTGGATGTTGTCGGGGAGCGTCAGCTTCTTGTTGGCCTGCCAGAACGGCGTGTCGTTGCGCGGTGCGTAGAAGAAGTGCGCCTGGATGAAGTCGCGGGTGTCGTCGAACATCACCTCGATCTCGTGGTTGAAGCTGTTGATCAGACCGTCGTTGAAGGTCTTGTCCGGGAAGTGCTTGGCCAGCTGGTAGATCGCGGCGGTGATGAAGTAGATGCCCGTCGACTCCAGCGGCTCCAGGAAGCAGGAGGACAGGCCGATGCTCACGACATTCTTCACCCACGCGCGGCGGTTGCGGCCGACGCGGAAACGGATGTGGTTGAACTTCGTCACCTCGGGGTCCAGGCCCCACATGTCCGCGAACTCGCGGGTGGCGGTGTCCTGGTCGGTGAACTTGCTGGAGTACACGTAGCCGGTGCCGAAGCGCCCCAGCATGGGGATCTTCCAGGCCCAGCCGGACGACATGGCGATCGCCGAGGTGTACGGCTCCACACCGTTGGCCTCGTCGTCGTGCGGGACGGCCGTCGCCACCGCGCTGTCGCACAGCAGGTGGTCGCTCATGTCGATGAAGGGCTCCTCCATCGCCTGGTTGATCAGCAGGCCGCGGAAGCCCGAGCAGTCCACGAACAGGTCGGCGTCCAGGGCCAGTCCGCCCTTGGTGTGCAGCGTGGTCACGTAGCCGCGCTCGTCCTGCTCGACCCGCACCATCTCGTCCTGTACGTGGTTCACGCCCTGCTTCTCGGTGCTGAACCGGCGCAGGAAGTCGGCCACCAGCTGGGCGTCGAAGTGCCAGGCGTACCGGGTGGCCGGCCGGCCGTCGAGCCAGCGCGGGGCCTTCATCGCGTCCATCACGGGGGGCTCGCGGAAGCAGGCGTAGTCGAAGGGCTCGGTGGTGCGGCCCTCGTACTTGCGCTTGAACCAGTAGTGCGACAGCGGGGTCTGGTCGTAGTCGGGGAGCAGCCCGAAGGGGTGGTAGAAGTGGTCCGGACCGCCGCCCGGCAGCTCGCGGGCCGTCGACTCGCCCTGCCCGCCGGTCCGCCAGTTGACGAAGCGCACGGCCATCTTGAAGCTCGCGTTGCACTCCCGCATCCACTCGTCCTCGGCGATGCCCAGGTAGTCGAAGAAGGAGCGCTGCAGGTTGGGCACGGTGGCCTCGCCGACACCGATACGCGGGATCGTCGGCGCTTCGAGCACGGTGATGTCGACCGTTCCCTGCAGCGCCTTTCCGAGGTATGCGGCCGTCATCCAGCCGGCCGTGCCGCCGCCCAGGATGACGACCTTCTGAAGCCGGGTGTCGCTGCTGGTCATGAAACAGCCCTCATTTCGGATTCGGCGGTTCGGGTGGTCGTGCTCATCAGTGTCGAAAAACGCCCTATCACCGCTCTACACAGGCCGGATCCGGCCGTTGTAGGGCCCTTGTAGACCCCCCGGACACACTCCTCGCAGGCAGAGCGGCAGGCTGAAAACCACCGGGAGGACGCGATGACCACCGCAGCGGACGGGACGGCGGGGCCGGCGGTACGGGTCCGTTTCCTGGGCGACTTCGAGCTGACCGTCAACGGCGCCCCCGTCCAGCGCTGGCGGGCCGGAAAGGCCCGTGGCCTGTTCCAGTACCTCGTGGTCCACCGCGGCCAGATGCTCACCCGCGACCGGCTCTATGCCTCCCTGTGGCCCGGCGCCGACGCCGCCGCGGGCAGCTCCCTCAAGGTCGCCGCCCACGCACTGCGCCGGGTGCTCGACGCCCACCCCGACCGCCCCGGCGACTCCGGGATCCGGCTGGTCTACCGGGACTTCGGCTACGTCCTGCACATCACCGGGCTGTGGTCCGACCTCGACCGCTTCCAGGAACTGGTGCGCACCGGCCTGCGCGCCGCCGCGGCCGGGGACGCCCCGCTCGCCCGCACCCGGCTGCGGTCGGCGATCGGCCTCTACGGCGGCGAGTTCCTGCGCGGCGAGAGCGCCGACTGGGTCGTCGAACAGCGCGAGTACCTCAGGGCGCTCGCACTGCGGGCCCTGGGAGTGCTGCGCGCCGACGCCGAGGCCCGCGAGGACTTCGTGGAGCTGATCGAGGTCTGCAAGCGCACCCTGGAGATCGACCGCCATCACGAGGAGACCTACCGCGCGCTGATGGCCGCACACGGCCGGCGCGATGAACTGGCCTGCGTACGGCGCTGGTACGAGCTGTGTGTCCGCCGGCTGCGCGACGAGCTGGCCGTGGCACCCGGCCCCGAGACTCGGCGGCTGGCGAACACCCTGATCCCGATCGCGGCGCGCGCCGCCGCTCCCGCCCCCGTCTCCGCCGTGACCGGCGCCCCGCCCGCCACCGTCCGCGCGCTGCGCCCGGCGGCCCGCCGGGCGGGGACTCCCGCAGGGGCCCCCGCCTGGAGTCCGGACGCCCGTACGACCGCCCTGGCCCGCCCCGTGCGGCGGGCCAGGCCCGACAACCGGGCCGCGGCCGCCCTGGCCCGCGCGGCCGACCAGGCGACCGCGTGACACCGACCCAGCTGTTCAGCGAGCCCGTGATCCCGTGACCGAGTGAGGACCCCACCGTGACCGTGCTGACCGTGCCACAGGACTCCAGACCCGCCGGGGCCGAGCCCGCCGCGGCCCCCCTGCCGCCCCGTTACACCGACCAGTGGATCGGCGGCACCTGGGTCGCCTCCGACGCCGACGGCCGCCTGGTCGTCACCGATCCCGCCACCGAGCGCGCCCTGGCCACCGTGCCGGCGGGTACCGCCCGGGACGCCGACCTCGCCGCGCGCGCCGCCGCGGCCGCCTTCCCGCGCTGGGCCGCCACCCCGGTGCGCGCACGCACGGCCCTGCTGCGCCGGGTCGTCGAGGCCATGGAGGTCCGGGCCGACCGCTTCGCCGAGACCATCACCGCCGAGGTCGGGGCGCCCGCCCGGATGGCCCGCCAGACCCATGTCGGGCTCTCCCTCGGCATGGCGGCGCACTGCGTCGAGACCGCCGCCTCCTACGCCTTCGAGGAGCGGGTCGGCCATTCGCTCGTCGTGCGCGAGGCCGCCGGAGTGGCCGCGTGCATCACTCCGTGGAACACCCCGCTGCTGCTCACCGTGCAGAAGATCCTCCCGGCGCTCGCGGCCGGCTGCACGGTCGTGCACAAGCCGAGCGAGATCACCCCGCTGCACGCCCGGCTGCTCGCCGAGGCGATCGCCGAGGCCGATCTGCCGCCCGGCGTCTTCAACATGGTGGTCGGCACCGGCGCCGCCGTCGGCACCGCCCTCGTCACCCACCCGCTGATCGACGTGGTCTCGCTGACCGGTTCCACCCGGGCCGGCCGCGAGGTCTCCGCGCTCGGCGCCGACACCGTCAAGCGCGTCCACCTCGAACTCGGCGGGAAGAACGCGAGCCTCGTCCTCGACGACGCCGACCTGGCCGCGTCCGTGGCCGCCACCGTCGACCAGATGCTCTTCAACACCGGCCAGACCTGCCTGCAGTGGAGCCGGCTGCTGGTACCGAGGGACCGTCAGGACGAGGCCGTACAGCTCGCCGGCGAGGCCATGGCCGGGTACGTGACCGGCGACCCGCGCGACCCCGCGACCGACCTCGGCCCCCTGGTCTCCGCCGCCGCGCACGCCCGCGTCACCGGCCACATCCGCCGCGGCATCGACGAGGGCGCCGGCCGGCTGGTCCGCGGCGGCCCCGACCGGCCCGCCGGCCTGGACACCGGCTACTACGTCCAGCCGACGGTCTTCGCCGACGTGGACCCGCTGAGCACGATCGGCCAGGAGGAGATCTTCGGGCCGGTGCTCTCGGTCATCCCCTACGACGACGAGGACCAGGCGGTCCGGATCGTCAACGGGACCCGCTACGGGCTGCACGGCGCGGTCTGGTCCGGCGACGGCGCCCGCGCCGAACGGGTGGCCCGGCGCTTCCGCTCCGGCCTGGTCGACGTGAACGGCGGCCAGTTCAACCCGGCCGCCCCGTTCGGCGGGTTCAAACAGTCCGGGATCGGTCGCGAATGCGGCGCCGCCGGACTGGAGGCCTTCCTGGAGACCAAGTCGATGCAGCTCCCGCAGGGCACGGGAGGCCAGGTGGTCGGCCCGCGCCTGCGGGCCACCGCGGCCGCCCGCCCGGCGGACACCGAGAGGAACGACGGATGACCGACCGGCACGCCGAGTCCGCCGGGGCCACCGCCCCGGGCGTACCGGCCGACGACACACCGCCCCGCGCGGCGCGGGCCGAATCGGGCTCGGCCGGACCGGGCTCGGCCGGACCGGCCCACGGCGTACTCCCGCCGCTGTTCGCCCGCCTGGAGCGGTGGACCCGCGAACAGCCGAACGAGACCGCCGTCAAGGCCTTCGACGGCTCCCTCACCTACGCGGCGCTCACTGCGCGCACCGCCCGGTACGCCACCGCGCTCGCCGGGGCCGGAGTCGGCCCGGAGACCTCCGTCGGGCTGCTGCTCGGCCGGTCCCGGGAGAGCGTGCCCGCCCTGCTCGCCGTCTGGAGCCTCGGCGCGACCGCCGTCCCCCTGGACCCCGCGCATCCCGTCGAGCGCCTCGGCCGCGTCCTGCGCGACGCCGGGGCCGCCGTCCTGGTCGCCACCGAGGTACCCACCGGCCTGGAGCCCGGCGGGATCACCCTGCTGGCCCCCGCCGACGTCCGCCGCAGCGCCCCCGGCGCGCTCGCGGTGTCCGTACCCGCCCCCGACGGCTGCTCGTACCTCATCTACACCTCCGGAACCACCGGCCGCCCCAAGGGGGTCGAGGTCACCTACCGGGGCCTGGACACCTTCGTGGAGGCCCTCGGCGGCCTCGGCCTGCCCCCCGGCGGGCTCGGCCTCAACGCCGTCTCGCCCGCCTTCGACGGCTGGCTCTGGTGCACCCTGCTCTACCTGACGCACGGCCAGGGGGTCGCCCTCACCGACCTCTCCCTGGACGGTCTGCGCCAGGCCGCCGCCGAGGGCCGCGAGCCCCTGCCCGCCGGCCTGCGCACCGTCTCCCTCACCCCGTCGCTGCTCGCCGCCCACGGCGCCGGGATCGACTCCGCCGAGGTGGTCGTGGTCGCCGGGGAGGCCTGCCCGGCCGCCCTGGCCGAGCGGTTCGCCCGCGGCCGCCGGCTGCTCAACGTGTACGGGCCGACGGAGGTGACCATCGCCGCGACCTGGGCCGACAGCCGACGAGGGGACGACGTGACCACCATCGGACGACCGCTGCCCGGCTACCGCGCGTACGTCCTGGACGAGGAGCTCCGCCCGGTGCCCGCCGGCACCGAGGGCGAGCTCTACCTCGGCGGCCCCGCCGTCGCGCGCGGCTACCGGGGCCGCCCCGGCCTCACCGCGAGCCGCTTCCTGCCCGATCCCTTCCAGGGCGGCGGCACCCGCATGTACCGCACCGGCGACGTGGTGATCCGGCGGCCCGGCGGCGAACTGGAGTACCGGGGCCGCCGCGACGACCAGGTGAAGATCCGCGGCCACCGCATCGAACTGGGCGAGGTGGAGCGGATCGCCGCCGAACTCCCCGAGGTCGTCGCCGCCGCCTGCTGCCCGCTCGCCTCGGGGCAGACCCTCGGCCTCGCCGTGGTCGCGGCCCCCGGCGCCGACCCGGCGGGCCTCGCCGACCTGGTCGTGGAACGCTGCCGCAAGCAGCTGCCCGCGGCCGCGGTGCCCAGCACCGTACGGGTGCTCGACCGGATCCCGACCCTCAGCACCGGAAAGGCCGACCGCGAGGCGCTGGCCACGGCCCTGACGGCGCCGGAACGGACGCCCGACGCACCGGTGGTGACCCCGGGCGCCGGTCCGACCACGAGCGAGCGCATCGTGATGGCCGTCTGGGCCGACGTGCTCGCCACCGAGGTTCCCGGCCCCGACGCGGACTTCTTCGAGCTGGGCGGCCACTCCCTGGCCGCCGCCCGCGCGGTGTCGGAACTGCGCCGCGTCACCGGCCTGCGCGTCGGCCTCGGCGCGCTGCTGGCCGAGCCGACGGCCAGGCACTTCGCCGCCGAACTCGACCGGCTCTCCGCCGAGCGGGAGGCCTCCGCCGCCGGCCCGGCCACCGACCCCGCCGAAGGGGCCTGAGCCATGGGCGCCTGGATCTCCACCTGGACGGACGGCCCCGCCGGCCAGGCCCTGCCCGTGCTGCTGTGCCTGCCCCCCGCCGGGGCCGGCTGCCAGCAGTTCCGCTCCTGGCAGCCCGAACTGGCCGGCACCGCCCAGGTGTACGGCGTACAGCTGCCGGGCCGGGAGAACCGCTGGCGGGACCCGATGCCGGACACCTTCGACGAGGCCGTCGAGGCCATCGCCGCGGAACTGCGGGACATCGTCGCCGCCGGCCGGCCGCTGATCGTCTTCGGCCACAGCTTCGGCGGCCTCCTCGGCTACGAGGTCTCCCGCCGGGTCGCCCCGCGGGCCCTGGTGGTCAGCGGCTGCCGGGCCCCCGGCCACTGGGACGGCGCCGGCCGCGGCATCGTCGACGACGGCGAGGAGCTGGACAAGCTCTTCGACACGGCCGGGCTCGACCCCGAACTGCTCGACGAGGACACCCGCGCCCTGATGGTCGCCATGCTCCGCAAGGACGCCCAGCTGTCCCTGAGCTACGTCCACAAGCCGGGCGTCCGCCTCGGCATGCCCGTCCACGCCTGGGGGGCCGACGGCGACGAGACCGTCAGCTCCGCCGACCTGGACGGCTGGGCCGCGATCACCACCGCCGCCTTCACCCGGCACACCACCACGGGCGGCCACCACGCCGTACTGCGCCGCCCGCGGCCCGTACTGGACCACCTGACCACCCTGCTGCGGGCCGAGGGCGCCGATTCGCCGGCCCCCGCCCCCACCGCGACCGGCGCCTGAGCGCCCGACCGTCCCCACCCGCCCGAGTCCGGAGGACACCGTGCCCACCACCCACCAGGTCCTCGTGAACCACGAGGGGCAGTACGCGCTGTACCCCGCCACACGCGAGGCCCCCGACGGCTGGACGCCGGCCGGGTTCGACGGCACCGAGGACGAATGCGCCGGCTTCGTCGACGCCCAATGGCCCGACACCCGTCCGCTCAGCCTGCGAGGAGCCTGAGATGGAGATCGACCTGCTCGACCCGGGCCCCTTCGGCCGCAACGACTTCTGGCCCGCCTTCACCTGGCTGCGCGCCCACTCGCCCGTCCACTGGCACCCCGAGCCCGGCAGTGACGACGGGGGCTTCTGGGCGCTGACCCGCCACCGCGACATCATGAAGGTCTACGCCGACAGCGACACCTTCAGCTCGGCCCGCGGCATGCGGCTGGGCAGCGCCCCGGCGGCCGTCGCCGCCGTCGCCCAGCGCATGCTCATCGTCTCCGACGTCCCCCACCACACCCGGCTCAAGCGGGCCCTCCACCAGGCCTTCGGACCGCAGCAGATGCCGCGCCTGGAGGCGATGGTCGAGAAGGTGGTCGGCGAACTGGTGACCGAGGCCGCCGAACACGACGAACTGGACTTCATCGACCTGGCCAAGCAACTGCCCAACCGGGTCGTCTGCGCCATGATGGGCATCCCGCGCGCCGACTGGGCCTGGATCGGCGCCCTGACCACCGACGCCTTCGACTCCCCGGACGACGAGGTACGCACCAACGCGCACTCGGAGATCTTCCTCTACTTCATCGAGCTGCTCGCCGAGCGCCGGGTCCGCCCCGGCGACGACCTGGTCAGCCAGATCGCCCACGACACCCTCGTGGACGAGGGCGACGGCACCGAACGGCCGCTCAGCGACCACGAGATCGTCTTCAACCTCAACGGGGTCCTCTCCGGGGCCAACGAGACCACCCGCTACTCGGCCGCCGGCGCGGTCCACATGTTCGCCGAACACCCCGACCAGTGGCGGCTGCTGCGCGGCCTCGGCCCCGGCGGCATCGCCCCCGCCGTCGAGGAGATCCTGCGCTGGACCACCCCCGGGGTGCACGCCCTGCGCACCGCCGTCCGCGACACCGAGATCAACGGGATCCCGGTGGCCGAGGGCGCCCGGGTCACGCTGTGGAACGTCTCGGCCAACCGCGACGAGGACGTCTTCGCCGACCCGCACGCCTTCCGGGTCGACCGCCGCCCCAACCGGCACGTCGCCTTCGGGCACGGCCGCCACCTGTGCCTCGGCGCCCGGCTCGCCCGCTTCGAACTCGGCGCCCTGCTCACCGAGATGCTCGGCGTGCTGGACGGCTTCGAACTGGCCGGACCCGTCACCTTCAACTCCTCCAACTTCACCTGGGGGATCAACAGTCTCCCCGTGCGGCTGCTGCGCAGCCGAGCCTTCGCGAAGTAAGAAAGGGCCCGCACTGTGACCACCGCACTCGTCGACTTCAACCGTTCGGACGCCGCCTTCCCCGCCACCGGGTATCCGCAGCTCCTCGCCGAACAGGCCGCCCGCACCCCCCGGGCCACCGCCCTCGCGCAGGGCGACCGCAGCTGGACCTACGCCGAACTGGAGGCCGTCACCAACCGGCTGGCGCACGCGCTGATCGCCCGCGGAGCCGCCGCCGGGACCCGGATCGGCCTCTGCTACCCCCGTGGCGCCGACTACGTCATCGGCTCCCTCGCCATCCTCAAGACGGGCGCCGCGATCGTCGCCCTCGACCCGGTCAACCCCGACGACCGGCTCGCGGCGATGATCGCCGACGCGGCCCCGCTGCTCGTCCTCACCCCGGCCGGCCTCGCCCGCCGGATACCGCAGGACGTCCCGCATGCCGAGGTCGGCACCGCCGGACAGGACCTCCCGGACACCGCGCCCGCCGTCGTGACCGGGCCCGACACCGTCAGCCACCTCATCTACACCTCCGGCTCCACCGGCACCCCCAAGGCCGTCCTGGAGCGGCACGGTGCGCTCACCAACCTCGTGCACTGGACCACCCGCGCCTACGGGGTCCGGCCCGGCGACCGCGCCTCCTGGATGTCCACCCCCGGCTTCGCCGTCCAGATCATGGAGTGGCTCGCCTACCTGCCCGCCGGCGCGGCGATCCACATCCCCGAGGCCGGGCAGGCACAGACCCCGGAGCAGATCCGCGACTGGCTCGTCGGCGAGGGCATCACCCACACCATGCTGGTGGCCGCCCTGGCCGAGCCCGCCTGGGGCCTGGACTGGCCCGCGGACACCGCGCTGCGGATCCTGGTGACCACCGCCGAGCGCGTCCACAGCTGGCCGCCCGCCGACACCCCCTTCCGGGTCGTGATGACCTACGGCACCACCGAGACCACCAACGTCCTGTCCTGCCTCGACCTCGGGGCCGGGGTCGACTTCACCAGCCAGGCCACCTCCGAGGAGGTCCGCGCCACCCGCCAGGTCCCGGTCGGCGTGCCCATCGCCAACCTCCGCGTCCACCTCCTGGACGAGGACGGCAGCCCGGTGCCCGAGGGCGAGGTCGGCCGCCTGCACGTCTCCGGCGCCGGGGTCGCGGCCGGCTACCACGGCCGCCCCGAGCTCACCGCCGCGAAGTTCCACCCCAACTTCCTCCCCGACGACCCGCACCCGGTGCTCTACGACACCGGCGACCTCGCCCGCCGCCGCGAGGACGGCGCCGTAGAACTCCTCGGCCGCTCCGACTCCCAGGTGAAGATCCGCGGCTTCCGCGTGGAGCTCGGCGAGGTCGAGACGCACATCGCCCGCCTCGACGGCATCGCCGAGGCCGTCGTCGTCACCCAGGAGCGCGGTCCCGGGGACAAGCGGCTCATCGCCTACGTGTCCCCGGCCGGCGCGGCCGAACCGGACTCCGCCGCCGTGCGCGCCGATGTCGCCCGTACCCTGCCCTACTACATGGTCCCCGCCACCGTCGTCGTGCTGCCCGCCCTCCCGCGCCTGCCCAACGGCAAGGTCGACCGGCGCAGCCTGCCCGAGCCCCCGGAGGGCCGCGACGCGGTCGGCGCCGGCTACGAGGCCCCCCGCAACGAGGTCGAGGACGGGCTCAGCCGGCTGTGGGCCGAGGCGTTCCGCACCGACGGCGTCGGCATCCACGACAACTTCTTCGAGCTGGGCGGGCATTCGCTGCTCGCCTTCCAGCTGATCGACGAGATCCGCCGCCGCTACAGCGTCGAGCTCAGCCTCTCCGACCTCTCCACCTGCCCCACCGTCGCCGAGCTCGCCACCCTCGTCACCACCGAACGCACGGGCGGCCGCGGCTCCTTCGGCGGACTTCCCGCGATCGTCCCGGACCCCGCCGCGCGCTTCGAGCCCTTCCCGCTCACCGAGAGCCAGCAGGCCCTGTGGATCGGCCGCGGCGGGCTCGTGGAACTGGGCAACGTCGGCTGCCACGGCTACTTCGAGTGGGAGAGCGAGCAACTCGACGTGGCCCGCTTCGAGGGCGCCTGGCGCCGGCTCGTCGAACGCCACGACGCCCTGCGCACCCGCGTCCTGCCCGACGGCACCCAGCAGGTCTTCGAGGAGATCCCGGCCTACGAGATCCCCGTCACCGACCTCGGCGGCCTCGACGAGGAGTCCCGCCGGGGCGAACTGGACGCGCTGCGCGAGCGGCTGTCCCACCAGGTCCTCGACGCCGACGCCTGGCCGCTGTTCGACGTACGGATCAGCCTGCTCGGCGGCGGCCGGGCCCGGATCCACCTCTGCCTGGACTTCCTCGTCGCCGACGCCTGGAGCTACTTCCAGGTCCTCATCCCGGACCTGGTCACCTACTACGTGGAACCCGGCGCGGAACTCGCCCCGCTGGAGCTGACCTTCCGCGACTACGTCCTCGCCGTCGGGAACTCGCTGCGCGACAGCGAGCTCTACCGACGCTCCGAGTGGTACTGGCGCGACCGCCTCGCCACCCTTCCGCCCGCCCCCGAACTGCCCGGGCGCCCGGCCGACGCCCCCGAGCTGCCGGTCCGCTTCGAGCGCCGCAGCCACGTCGTCGCCCCCGAGCGGTGGAGCCGGATCCAGGAGCGCGCGCACGCCCGCGAGGTGACCCCCTCCGGAGTGCTGGCCGCCGCCTACGCCGAGATCCTCGGCCGGGCCGCCGGACAGGCCCGGTTCACCATCAACTTCCCGCTGTTCAACCGCCTTCCGCTGCACCCGCAGGTCAACTCGCTGCTCGCGGACACCACGACCACCCTGCTGCTGGCCGTCGAACAGACGGAGACCACGTTCGCCGGACGGGCCCAGGCCGTCCAGCGCCGGCTCTGGGCCGACCTGGAGCACCGCTACTTCAGCGGGGTGCAGGTGCTGCGCGAGCTGACCAAGCTCCGCGGCTCCCTCGCCCCGGCCATGCCCGTGGTGATGACCAGCCTGGCCGGCCACCCGCCGCAGTACGAGGAGACCGAGCTGGGCGCCCCGGTCTACGGCATCTCCCAGACCCCGCAGGTCTCCCTCGACTTCCAGGTCTTCGAGAAGCCCGACGGCCTCACCTTCAACTGGGACTTCCTGCCCGCCGTCTACCCGGACGGACTGATCGACTCGATGTTCGAGGAGTTCACCTCCCTGCTGGACGCCCTCGCCGAGGACGAGGTCTGGGAGCGCCACTCCCCGCCGCCCGGCGAGGAGAGCGCCGCCCCCGTCACGACCGAGGAGCGCGACACCGGCGACGCCTGGGAGCGGTACTGGGCCGGGATCCGGCGCACCGGACGCGGTGGCGACGTCATCTGGGACGCCGACAGCGGCGAGGAGTTCCACTGGCTGCTGGACCAGGCACAGCGCCACTTCCGCAGCGGCCTGCCGGTCATCGACCTGGGCTGCGGCAACGGCCGCTACAGCCGCGAACTCGCCCCGCACCACCCGTCGGTCATCGGCGTCGACGTCTCGGTCAGCGCCATCGACCACGCCAAGCGCGAGGCCGAGGGCGTGCCGAACGTCGACTACCTGGCGATCGACATGACCGACGCCGAGCAGGCCGCCGTCCTGGGGGAGGGGCCGTACAACATCTTCGTCCGGGGCGTCTTCCACGTCCTGGACAGCGAGGCCCGGGCCCGGCTCGCCGCCGTCGCCGGCCGGCTGCTGGGCAGTGAGGGCACGCTGATCGTGCACGAGCCCGACTACTCCAGCAACTCCTTCGGCTACCTCGGCTTCGTCGGAGGCAAGCGAGGCCGCGCCGAGGACCTGGTCGGCCCGCTGGAGGCGGCCGGTGTCCGGCACTCGCACCGCTTCACCCGGCCCGAACTGGCCGAGGCGTTCGGCGCGGACGGGTGGGAGGTCGTCGAGGACGAGGCGATAGAACTGCACGCGATCGACCCCCGCTCGGACTCCGACGCTCTGCGGCTGCCCGGCTACTACGCGGTGCTGCGCCGCAAGGGCTGACGGCCGCACGCTCCGGTCCGGCTCTGCGCCGGGCGGCTCCTCGGCCGCCCGGCGCAGGGCCTCGGCGTCGTTCGGAGCTGCGGTCGTCCCACCCGCGAGGAAGAAGATGCGGCCTCGGCCGCTCGGCTGAAAGACTGGACACGTGGAACGACGTACGACCGACCGGCTGCTCAGGGCGCGCGCACAGGCGATCGGGGGCGAGGTCCGGGAGGAATCGGTCGCCGCCGTCCTCGACCGGGTGCTGGCCGTGCAGGCGCAGGACCTGCCCGCGGCGGAGCTCGGGCTCCGCGTGCGGTCCCGCGGGCTGACCCAGGACGCGGTGCGCCGCGCCACCGACACCGAACGCAGCGCCGTCCGCGGCTGGTTCATGCGCGGCACCCTCCAGCTGGTGCCAGCCGCCGACGCCCGCTGGCTGCTGGCCCTCTTCGGCCCGGTCTACCTCGCGCTCGCCGCCCGGCGGCTGCGCGAACTGGGCCTCGACGAGTCCCTGTGCACGCGCTCGGAACGCCTCATCACCGAAGCGATCGACGGCGAGGGGCCGTTGACCCGCGCCCAGCTCACCGACCGGCTCACCACCCTCGGGGTGGAGCCGAAGGGGCAGTCAGCCTTCCACCTGATCCGCCGGGCCGCCCTGACCGGCCGCATCTGCCACGGACCGCAGCGTGACGGCGAGGCCACCTTCGTCCTCCTCGACGACTGGCTGCCCGCCACCGGACCCCTGCCCTTCACCGGGGCCGCCGCCGAGCGCGAACTCGCGCGCCGCTACCGCGCGGCCTACGGCCCCTCCGACGCCCTGGACTTCGTCCACTGGTCGGGGCTCAAGGCCACCACGGGCAAGAACGCGTGGGCCGCCGTACGGGAGACCGGGTCCGAGCCGGTGCCCACCCCGGGCGAGCCCGACGTACGCCTGCTGCCGGCCTACGACAACTACCTCGTCGGCTACCGCAGCCGGGACCTGTCCGTGCCCGCCGCACACGAACGCCGGGTGTGGCCCGGCGGCGGGCAGATCCGCGCCACCGTGCTGGTCGACGGCCTGGCCGTCGGCACCTGGTCCGGAGGCCGCCGCGGGGCCCCGGTGACGGTCGAACCCTTCCCCGGGGCCGAGCCCCGCACCCCCGCCGTGGCGGCCGGAATCGCCCGCGAGAGCGCCGATGTCCGACGCTTCTCCAGCGGATCTCATCGCCTCTCTACAAACGGTCTACAGTCCCCGGATTCATAACCGGCCGCTAACTCGGGGTCCATAGCGTCAGTGCCGTCCGACAATTCCGTACCCAATCAGAAAAGGGCGTCGACATGGCACTCGGTCGGCATTCCGATTTCAATCGCCTGTGGTTCGGGCAGACCGTCAGCAACTTCGGCGACAAGATCTCCCTCCTGGCACTCCCGACCCTCGCGGTCGTGGTCCTGGACGGCGGAGCCATGGAGGTCGGCGTGCTGGGCGCGCTGCGCTTCCTCCCCTTCCTGCTGCTCGCCCCGATCGCCGGGCTGGTGGCCGACCGGGTCTCGCGGCGCACGGTGATGATCGTCGCCGACCTGGGCCGGTTCCTGGCCCTCGGCACGATTCCGCTTGCATTCGCCCTCGATTCCGTCAGCATGACCCACGTCTACGTCGTGGCCGCTCTCACCGGTGTCCTCACCACCTTCTTCGAGGTCTCGTACCAGTCCTGGCTGCCCCAGCTCATCGGTACCGAGAACCTCATCGAGGGCAATACCAAACTGCAGATCAGCCGGAGCGTCGCGGAAGCGGTCGGGGCCGGCGCCGGCGGCGCCCTCATCCAGCTGCTCGGCGCCGCACGCGCCATCACCGCCGACGCGTTCACCTTCCTCGTGTCGCTGGTCGCCCTCCTCGTCATCCGCCACCGGGACGTCCGCGAGCGGACCGAGGAGCGCAAGGCCTCCGCGAAGGCGGAGATGAAGGAGGGCATGAAGACCCTCTTCGGCAACCCGGTCCTGCGCGGCCTGTTCACCGCCAACGTCGTGGTCAACCTCGGTGCCGCGATGGGCGACGCCCTGCTGATCGTCTACGCGTACAAGGTCCTGGACCTGAGCCCCGGCCAGGTCGGTGTCGCCTTCGCCGTCATGTCGGTCTTCGTCATCGTCGGCGCGGTGCTCTCCGAGGTGGTCTCCAAGAGCCTCTCGGTGGGCCGCCTCCTGGTCATCACCGCGGTCGTGCTCGGCGCCGGCTACATCCTGGTTCCGACGGGCGGCGCGATCGGCGGCTTCGTCGGACTGATCGTGGTCCAGGCCGTCATCGGCTTCGTCTCCCCGATGTTCGACATCCACGTCCTCAGCCTCGTGCAGGGCGTCACCCCGAACGAGCAGATGGGCCGCGTCAGCGGCACCGCCCTCTCCGCGGTCTACGGCGCCCTGTCGCTGGGCTACTTCGCGGGCGGCGCCCTCGGCGAAGGGGTCGGCCTCACCGCAGGCCTCGCGGTGGCCGGTGCCGTGACCATCGTCGGCGGTCTGACCCTGCTGACCGGTCCGGTGGCCAAGATCAAGGAAATGCCCACCGGCGACAACGCCGAGTCGCCTGCCGGCGAGGCCGCGGAGGCCTCACGGATCACCGCCTGACCGGTGCGGACCATCGGGAGCGGGTGCCATGCCGATCGGCATCCGCTCCCGCCGGGCTCCGCCCCGAATCCGCGCCACCGGACGGTACGCGGGTGCGGCGCCGTGGCTGACATTGCCGCAGCCGCAGCCGCGGCCAGCAGGTGTACCGGGGGCCTGCGCCCCCATCCGCATTCCGGACCCGCGGAACCCACACGTCCGCGCCGCGTTCCTGCGGCGCGCCCTGCCGCACGCCCACTCCCGAAGACGCACGGAGGCTCAAGGTGAGCGAGTCCCTCGCCGAACGCATAGCCGCACTGCCGAAGTCCCGCCGGGCACTGTTCCAGGCCCTGACCGGCCGAGGCGGCGGGCGCGCCGCCGTACGGGAGGACCCTGAGCCGGCACCCCGCGACCCCGCGGAACCGCCCGTGCTCTCCTTCGCGCAGCGCCGCCTCTGGTTCATCGACCAGCTGCAGCCCGGCAGCCCCGCCTACAACGTGCCGGTCGCCACCCGCATCCGCGGCCCGCTCGACGTCCCCGCCCTGCACGCGGCGCTCCAGGACATCGTGGACCGCCACGAGGTGCTGCGGACCGTCTACACCTACCAGGAGGGCGCCACCGAGGCCGTACCCCGGGTGGTGGACGGCTACCGGCTGCCCCTGCCGCTGACCGAACTGCCCGACGAGGAGGCGGCCCGGCCGTTCTACGACGCCGACGCGGGCGCCCCCTTCGACCTGGCCGGCGCCGTCCCGCTGCGGGCCCGGCTCGGCCGGATCGGCGCCGAGGATCACGTCCTCGTCCTCAACCTGCACCACATCGTCACCGACGGCTGGTCCATGCGGGTCCTCTACACCGAACTGGAGCGCGCCTACGCCGCCCGCACCGGGGCGCCCGCCGAGGCAGCGGCCCCGCTCGCCCTCCAGTACGCCGACTTCGCCACCTGGCAGCGCCGCCGCGTCAGCGGGGACCGGCTGGAGAGCCTCACCTCCTTCTGGCGCGAGGAGCTGGGCGGCGCCACCCCCGTGGACCTGCCCACCGACCGGCCCAGACCGCCCGTCTTCGGCCACGCCGGCGCCTCCCGCTACATCGACCTCCCGCCCCGGCTCATCGCCCGGCTGCGGGAGTTCGGCAAGTCCGAGGGCGCCACCCTCTACATGACGATGCTGGCCGGCTTCGCCGCCACCCTGCGCCGCTGGACCGGCCAGGAGGACATCGTCGTCGGCACCTCCGTCTCCGGCCGTGACCACCCCGCCTTCGGCGAGCTCATCGGCTTCTTCGTCAACACCCTGCCGCTGCGCATCAGAACCGGCGGGGACCCCGGCTTCGCCGAACTGGTCCGCGCCACCCGCCACACCACGCTCCAGGCGTACGCGCACCAGGAACTGCCCTTCGACCTGATCGTCGACGCCCTCGGACTGCCCCGTGACCCCAGCCGGCCGCCGCTCACCTCCGTGATGTTCCTCCTCGACGAGACCCCGGACACCGCGCCGGGCCTCGCGGGCGTCGCCACCGAGCCCATCGACTTCTCCTCGCACGCCACCAAGTACGACCTCATGATCAGCGTCCACGACACCGGCACCGCCGTCCGCGCCCTCGTGGAGTACCCCACCGCCCTGTTCGACGCAGCGACCGTGGACCGGCTGCTCGGCCACTTCCTCACCACCCTCGAAGGGGCCGTCGACCGCCCCGACGCCCCGCTGTCCGCCCTGCCGCTGCTCACCGACGCCGAGCGCCGGGCCGCCCTGGACGGCTGGAACGCCACCCGCGCCCCCTTCCCCCAGGACGCCTGCCTGCACGAGCTGTTCGAGCAGCACGCCGACCGGCGGCCCGACGCGCCCGCCGTGATCCTCGGCGGACTCGGCGGCTGGAACGTCACCTACCGGGAACTGGAGGAGCGCGCCAACCGGCTCGCGCACCGGCTCGTCGAAGCCGGCGCGGGCCCCGACCGGACCGTGGCCCTGTGCCTGCGCCGCGGCCCCGGACTGGTCACCGCGATCCTCGCCGTCCTCAAGGCCGGCGGGGCCTACGTCCCCCTCGACCCGGACTACCCGGCCGAGCGCCTGGCCCTGCTGCTGCGGGATTCCGCGCCGCCCATCGTCGTCTCCGACGCGGAGCTGATCGGCCGGCTGCCCGTCCCGGCCGGCACCGCCCGGGTGCTGCTCGACACCGACCGGGCCGCGCTCGCCGAGCTGCCCGCGACCCGCCCGGCCGTCCCCGTCACCTCCCGGGACCTGGCCTACGTCATCTTCACCTCGGGCTCCACCGGCACCCCCAAGGGCATCGCCCTGGAACACCGGGGTGTCGTCAACAACATCCTCGACCTCAACCGCTCGTACGGCATCGGGCCCGGCGACTCGGTCCTCGCCCTGTCCTCGCCCAGCTTCGACATGAGCGTCTACGAGACCCTCGGCATCCTGGCCGCGGGCGGCACGCTCGTCCTGCCCGACCCGGCCGCAGCCAAGGACCCGGCGCACTGGGCCGACCTCGTCGAGCGGCACGGTGTCACCGTCTGGAACTCCGCCCCCGCCCTCCTCGGCCTCCTGGCCGACCAGCTCGAACACGCCGGGGGACCCCGGCTGCCGAAGCTGCGCACCGCGTTCCTCGGCGGTGACTGGATCCCCGTCACCCAGCCCGACCGGATCCGGGCCTTCGCGCCCGGCCTGTCCTTCGTGGCGCTCGGCGGGGCGACCGAAGCCTCCATCCACTCGGTGGAGTTCCCCGTGGGCCGGGTCGATCCGCAGTGGACGAAGCTCCCGTACGGGCGGCCCATGGCCAACCAGCTGACCTACATCCTCGACGCGAAGGACCGCCTCGTCCCCGTCGGCGTACCCGGCGAACTCCACCTCGGCGGCGTCGGACTGGCCCGCGGCTACCTGAACCGGCCCGAGCTCACCGAGGAGAAGTTCGTCCGGGTCGAACTGGAGCCCGGCCGCACCGAACGCCTCTACCGCACCGGCGACCTGGCCCGCTACGGCGCCGACGGCACCATCGAACTCCTCGGCCGCACCGACTTCCGGATCAAGCTCAACGGGCTCCGCATCGAGCCCGGTGAGGTGGAGAGCGCGCTGCGCGAGCGCCCCGGGGTCCGCGAGGCCGTCGTGGCCGCCCGCCGCACCGCCGGCTCCGACCGGCTCGTCGGCTACGTGGTGCCCGAGGAGGGCGCCGGCCTGGACCCCGCCGCCCTGCGCACCGCCCTCGCCGCCGTCCTGCCCCCGCACTGCGTCCCCGCCGAACTGGTCCTGCTGGAGCGACTGCCGCTGAGCCCCAACGGCAAGGTCGACCGGGGCGCCCTGCCCGACCCGCGCCCCACCGCCGCCCCGGACCGGCCCGCCGCGGAGCCCGCGGACGGGGACCCTGTCGCCCTGCGCATCGCCGCCGTCTGGGCCGAGGTGCTCGGCGTGGCCGAAGTGGCCCCCGGTGACGACTTCTTCGCCCTCGGCGGGGACTCCTTCGCCGCCGTGCGCGCGGTCCGCGCCGTCGCCACCGCCCTGCCGGACGGCGCGGCCGCCGACCTGCGCGTCGTCGACCTCTTCAGCAACCCGACCCCGGCCGGCCTGGCCGCCCGTACCGCCGGACTCGGCGCAGCCGGAACGCAGGCGCACAGCCTGCTGCACCGGCTCACCCCCGAACGCCCGGCCGGCACCACCGCGCTGACCCTCGTCTGCTTCCCGCACGGCGGCGGCGACGCCATCGCCTACCAGCCGCTCGCCGCCCAGCTCCCGCCGCACATCGAGCTCCTGGCCGTCTCCCCGCCCGGACACGACCCGCTGCGCCCCGGCCCGATGCTCCCGGTCCCCGAGTTCGCGGAACGCGCCGCCGAGGAGATCGCCCGCACCGTGCGGGGGCCGTACGCCGTCTACGGCCACTGTGCCGGAGTCGTCACCGCGCTGGAGACCACCCACGTACTGGAACGGATGGGGCAGCGCCCGATCGCCCTGGACCTCGCCGCGGCCCTCCCCGAGGAGGACCCCGAGTACGCCCTGGAGATGGAACGCGTCTCCGGCGACGACGACCTCGTCGCGTACCTGACCACCATGGACGGCTTCGACGGCGTCCTCGACGACAGCGACCTCACCGCGGTCCTGCGGATGGTCCGCCACGACATGACCGAGGCCGCCCGCTTCTTCGCCCGCACCCCGGGCGGCTACGACCGCCCCCTGGCCACCCCGCTCACCTGCATCATCGGCGACGCCGACGACGCGACCGAGGGCTACGAGAACGGCTACCGCGCCTGGGGCCGGTACGCGGCCGACGTACGCCTCGCCGTGATCCCCGGGGGCCGCCACTACTTCGCCAAGCACCTGCCCGACCGGCTCGCCGCTCTCCTCGCCGACCTGCACCGCAACGGAGGAACCCATGTCTGATCTCGCCGAACGGCTCGGCCGTCTGCCCCAGGGACAGCGCTCCCGGCTGCTGGGACGGATGCGCAACCAGATGACGGCCGGCGTGGGCCGCCGCATCGAACTGAAGCGCGCCGACCACGGGCCGCGGTCCCGCTCCTCCTTCCAGCAGGAGCAGATGTGGTTCGTCGACAAGCTCGGCGCCGGCAAGGCCCGCAACAACATAGCCCTGGCCATAGGCCTGGGCGGCCCCCTCGACCGGGCCGCCCTGCACGAGGCGCTCAACGCCGTCGTCGCCCGCCACCAGGTGCTGCACAGCAAACTCGTCGAGATCGACGGAGTCCCCTGGCAGGAACCCGTCCCCTCCTTCGTGCTCGGCGTCCAGAGCACCGACCTGTCGGGCAGCGAGGACGCGGACCGCGAACTCGCCGAGCTCACCGCGAGCTGCGCCGCCGCCCCCTTCGACCTGGCCGCCGGCCCGCCCGTCCGCGCCCACCTCGTACGCCTCGCCGAGGACCGCCACGTCCTGCTCTGGGTCGTCCACCACATCGCCTGGGACCCGGGCTCGACCCGGATCTTCACCGGGGAACTGACCTCCAGCTACGCGGCGGCCGCCGCGGGCAAGCGCCCCGAGGCCCCCCGGCTCGCCGTCGAGTACGCCGACTTCGCGGCCTGGCAGCGGGCCAAGCTGGAGAACGACGAGCACGGCCGGGCGCTCGCCGCCAAGTGGCGCCAGATCCTGGCCGGCGCCGTCGCCACCGAGGTCCTGCCCGACCACCCGCGCGGCCCCGAGACCCGCGGCGACGGCCGCGGTCTGAAGCTGACCCTGGACCAGAAGCTGCTGGACCGCCTCACCGAGCTCGCCGACGCCAACAGCACCACCGTCTTCACCACCCTGCTCGCCGCCTTCAACGCGCTGCTGCGGCACTGGACCCGCACCGAGGACGTCGTCGTGGGCACGGCGAGCGCCTCCCGGCCGCACCCCGACCTGGAGCAGGTCATCGGCTGCTTCGTCCAGATGATCACCCTGCGGACCGAGGTCACCGACCAGCTCACCTTCCGCGAGCTGGTCACCCGCACCGCGTCCTCCGTCATGGACTCCTTCACCAACAGCGAGCTGCCCTTCGAGCAGGTGGTCGAGGCCGTCCGCCCGGTGCGCGACCCGCTGCGCCACCCGCTCTTCCAGATCGAGTTCACCTCGCTGGGCCGCTGGGGCACCCACCGGGCGCAGGCCGCGGACGTCGAGTTCACCATGGACCAACTGCACGACGGCGCCGCGAAGTTCGACATGAGCTTCCTGGTCGGCGAGAACGACGGCCTGGAACTCTCCCTCGAATACAACACCTCCCTCTACCGGCACGGCACGGCGAGCGCGCTGCTCGCCGCCTTCCGCCAGGTCCTGGAGCAGGTCGCCGAGAACCCCGACCTCCAGGTGGGCGACATCAGCCTGGTCGAGGAGCCGGCCGCCTCCCGGCACGCCCGCGAACTGTCCCGCGGCGGCCCCGTCGACGAGGCCGCCTGGACCACCACCCTGGACCGCGCGTTCCGCGAGCGGGCCACCATCCACCCCGACGCCGTCGCCGTCCGCCACGGCTCCACCCGGCTCGACTACGCCGCCCTCGACCGCTGGTCCGAGGCCATCGCCCACCGGCTGCGCGACCGCGGCGTCCGCCACGGTGACCCCGTCGCGGTGTGCGTGTCCCGCGGCCCGGCCGCCGTCGCCGGAGTCCTCGGCGTGCTCAAGGCGGGCGCCCACTACATCCCGGTCGACCCGGCCGCCCCGGCCGAGCGGACCCGTACGGTCCTCGCCGACGCCAAGGTCCGGCACGCCCTCGTCGACGAAGCCGCGCAGCTGCCCGTACCGCTGGAGCTGGTGAACACCGGAACGGCGGCCCCGGTCCGGGAGGTCCCCTCCCTCGCGCCGACCGCCACCCCCGGGGACCTGGCCTACGTGCTCTACACCTCGGGCAGCAGCGGAACCCCCAAGGGCGTCATGATCGAGCACCGCTCGGTCACCCACTTCTCCCGCACCATCGCCAAGGCCTACGAGATCCGGGCCGAGGACCGGGTGCTGCAGTTCGCCCCGCTCACCTTCGACGTCTCCGTCTTCGAGATCTTCACCACCCTGCTGGCGGGCGGCTCGCTCGTCATCGCCACCGACGACGAGCGCCGCGACCCGGCCCTGCTCCAGACCCGGATGCGCGAGGACGCGGTCACCGTCGCGGAACTCCCGCCCGCCCTCCTGCCGCTGCTCGACCAGGCCGGCCTGCCCGACCTGCGACTGGTTTCCGTGGGCGGCGAGGCCTTTCCCGGCCGGCTGGTCGCCGAATGGACCACGGGGGAGCGGAGGTTCGTCAACGGGTACGGCCCCACCGAGGCGACCGTCGCCGTCACGCTCATGGACTGCACCGGCAGCTACGACCGCAACCCGCCGATCGGCCGCCCCATGCCCGGCCACCAGGCGTTCGTCCTCGACCAGCGGCTGCGGCCGGTCCCGCCCGGCGTACCCGGCGAACTCTGCGTCTCCGGCCCCGGCGTCGCCCGCGGCTACCTGGGCCGCCCCGACCTCACCGCCGACCGCTTCGCCGACAACCCCTACGCGGACGGCCCCGAGACGGCCCGCCTCTACCGCACCGGCGACCTGGTCCGCTGGCTGCCCGGCGGCAACCTGGACTTCCTCGGCCGCACCGACCGCCAGCTCAAGGTGCGCGGCCACCGCATCGAGCCCGGCGAGGTCGAGGCCGTGCTCACCGGACACCCCTCCGTGCAGCAGGCCGTCGTGGTCGCCCAGCCCGCCGCGGGCGGCGAGCGCATGCTGGCCGCCTACGTCACCGTCGAACAGGTGGGCTCGTACGCCTCCGAGGTCGCCGACGCCGAGGGCCTGCGCGCCTACGCGGCCGGCCGGCTGCCCGGCTACATGGTGCCGGTCGTCGTCGTCCTGGACGAACTGCCCCTCACCCCGCACGGCAAGGTCGACACCGCCGCACTGCCCCTGCCCACCGAGCAGACGGGCGAGGGCGGCACCCCGCCGCGCGACGCCGTCGAGGAGCAGATCTGCCGGGACATCCTCACCCCGCTGCTCGAATGGCAGAACCCGGACGTGGAGGGCGACTTCTTCGCCCTGGGCGGCAGCTCCCTGCAGGCCACCATCGTGGTCTCCCGGGTCCGCGCCCTCTTCGGCATCGACATCGCCCTCGCCGACTTCTTCGGCCGCCCGACCGTCGCGGGACTGGCCGAACTGGTCCGCGCCGCCAAGGCCGAGGCCGCCGGCGAACAGGACCGGCTGCTCGCGGTCTTCGAGCAGATCGAGAACATGAGCGACGAGGAGGCCGCCGCCCTCCTCGGTTCCCTCCAGCACCCGGACGGTCTCTGATGGCCGACCCGGCCGGGCTCGAAGGAGCGCTCGCCGCGCTCCCCGAGGCGAAGCGCGAACTCGCCCGCCTGATGCTGGCCGCCCGGCAGCCCCTACCCGCCCACCCGGCCCCGCGCTCCGGCGCGGGGCCGGTCCCGCCCACCGCCCTCCAGTCCCGGCTGTGGCGCCGCGAGCGCACGCATCCGGCCGCCGCCACCGGCTCGCACGCCCTGCGGCTGACCGGCCCCCTCGACCCGCGGCGGCTCACCGAGGCCCTCACCGGAGTTCTGCGCCGCCACGAGGCGCTGCGCACCCGGCTCACCGTCTCCACCACCGGCCAGCCGAGGCTCCACGTGGACGAGGAACCGGTGCTGCGGCTCACGCGGGCCGACCTCTCCGGCTTCACCCCGCAGGCCGCCGCCGAACGCGTGGCCCTGCAGAGCGCCGAGAGCGCCTCCACCGTCCTCGACCTGGAGAGCGGCCGCACCAGCGCGTTCCGGCTGCTGCGGCTCGCCCCCGACGAGCACGTCCTGATCCTCGCCTCCCACCTCGCGGTCTTCGACGGCTGGTCCTCCGGGGTCTTCCTCGCGGACCTGGCCGCCGGTTATCGCGAGGGCTCGGCGGGACCGGGCGGGTCGGCCCCGCCCGAACTCCAGTTCCCCGACTACGCCGACTGGCAGCACCGGTGGCTCGCCGGACCCGACGGCTCCGCCGAACTCGCCCGCCGCCGGACGGTGTTCGCCGCCGACCCGCCCGCACCCCGGGCGCCCGCCGGGTTCGAACGCGGCCATCTGCCCGTACGGCTCGCCCGCGGGCCGGTCGACGCCGGGCTGGAGCTGGGCGCGGCCGAGGGGGCCACCCCGTTCATGACCCTGCTCGCCGCGCTGGCCGTCGTACTGGCCCGCCGGGACGGCCGTACCTCCCTGGTGATCGGCACCCCGGCGGCCGGCCGCTTCGCCGGACCGCTCGAAGGCGCCGTCGGGCAGTTCACCACCGTGGTACCGATCCGGCTCGACCTCGCGGGCGGCCCCGCATTCCGCGAACTGCTGCACCGCACCCGGGCCGCGGTGGCCCAAGCCCTCGCCCACCAACGCCTGCCCGTGGACGTCCTGTTCGGCGACGGAACGCCCCCGCCGTACAACGTCCTGTTCGCCCTCCACAACTACCCGTCCGTCCCCCTGGACCTGCCGGGCATCGAGGTCGCCCAGCTGCCCGGCCCCCCCGCCCGCCACCTGGAGCTCTACAGCCCCGACCCGGCCGCCGCCCTCGCCTGCATCGGCCTCGTGGAACGGGACGGCGAGATCGGCGGCACCGCCGAGTACAACCGCCACGCGGCCACGCCCGAAGACGTGCGAGGGCTGCTCACCGGAATCGAGGACGTGCTGGACCGGGCCGTCGCCGCGCCCGCATCCCCGCTCATCACCTAGGGAGTTGCCCGTGCTCACCACCGAGTTCTACCGCGCGCCCGCGGACTGCGGGCTCGTACGGAGCGGAGCCGACGTGCCCCGCACCCCCATGCGGGCCCTGCGCGAGGACATCCACGACATCCTGGTCTCGGCCCCCGTGGCCGAGGCCCGGCGCACCCGCGACCCCCGGCCCATCCACCGGGCCCTGGGCGAGTGGGGCCTCCTCGCGCCCCAGTGGCCCGAGGAGTACGGCGGCCGCGGGATCAGCCAGGTCGCGGCCGCCGTGCTGGTCGAGGAACTGGCCATGCACGACGTCCCCGATCTGCTGCACACCCTCACCGTGCAGATCGTCGGATCCACCCTGCTCAATGTCGCGAGCCCGGCGATGAAGGCCCGGCACCTGCCGGGGTTCGCGGCCGGCACCGCCTTCGGCTGCGTGCTGTTCAGCGAACCCCAGGCCGGCTCCGACCTCAACATCCTCTCCACCCGCGCCGTTTCCGACGGCAAGGGCGGCTACAAGCTGTACGGCACCAAGGTCCACTCGCTCTTCGCCCGGCTCGCCGACTACGGGCTGTGCCTGGCCCGCGGCGAGGACGACGCCTTCAGCCTGTTCCTCGTCCCGCTGGCCCAGCCCGGGGTCACCATCCGGCAGATCCCCGGCATGGGCGACGACGCCTTCCACGAGGTCACCCTCGACGGCGTGGCCGTGACCGCGGACGACGTGGTCGGCGAGAACGGCCAGGGCTGGGCGATCGTCGTCAAGACGCTCGCCTTCGAGCGCACCGGGCTCGACTACTACGTCAAGGCGCTGCGCTGGTACCGGGCCGCCGTGGAACGGCTGGAGGTCCACACCGACCGGCTGGAGGCCGGCCAGCACGACCAGATCGGCCTGGCCAAACTCAACGCCCGGCTGCTCGCGGCGGGCACGCTCGTCCGCCGTGTCCTCACCCGCCTCGACCGGGGCGAACTCAACGAGGACGAGGCCGCCGCCGCCAAGTGGTACACCACCGAGCTCGCCGCCGAGGTGGCCTGGTGGGCCGCGGAACTCGACGGCGACCGCAGCATGACCCTCGACGACCCCGAGGTCGACGGGGTGGCACACCCACTCGATGCGGCGTTGCGCGAAGCCCCTGGGATGCGGATATCGGGCGGCACCGCCGAAATGATGCTGGAGACGCTGGCCCGGCTGCGTCTCGACTCAGGGGCGGAGGTACGGCCGTGACATCACAGGCGGTCAACGGGAACGGCACGGGCGGCCAGGGGACGGCGGCGGCGCCCGAACGCTGGCGGGAGCGGGAGGACGAGGACTCGCTCTTCCGGCAGCTCCGGCTCACCGTGCGCCAGGGCCTGGAGGTCGACGGGGACACCCCCGCCGGTGCCTGGGAGGCGCTGACCCAGGTCGGCGCGTGGGAGTTCGCCCTGCCCATCGGCCACGACGGCCTCGACCTCGGACAGGCGGTCATCGCCATGGTGTGCGAGGAGGCGGGCAATGCCATGCAGCCCCTCCCGCTGACCGACACCCTCCTCGCCCTGGACCTGATCTCCGGCCTCGGCCCGCTGGCCCCCGAAGCCGCCGAGAGCCTCCTGGACCAGGTACGCACCGGGGAACTCGAACTCGCCGTACCGGGCCGGCTGCCCGATCCGCGCGGCACCGTACCGCCGGGCATCACCTGGAAGCCGGACCCGGACACCGGCGCCGTCGTCCTCACCGGAACCGGTGGCCCCTTCGCCGCCGGCGTCGGCCCGGGCGCCCTGCTGGTCCTGGCCGGCGGCCCCGACGGCCCGTGCGTGGCGCTCGTACGCCTGCCCACCGAGGGCGTCCGGATCCGCCCGCTGCGCGACCACGGCGGGGGAGCCGTCGCCAGTGCCGTCTTCGACGAGGTACGGCTGCCTGCCGAGGCGGTGCTGCTGCGCGGCCTCGCCGCCGAACAGGCCCTCGCCCGCGTGGGGCTGCGCGCCGCCGTCCACCAGGCCTCGCTGCTGGCCGGGATCACGGCGGCCGCCCTGACCGCGGTCGTCTCCCGGATCCGCGGCCGGCAGCAGTTCGGCCAGGCCCTGGTCAAACACCAGGGCCCCCGGCTGCGCGTGGCAGGCCTGCTGGCCCGCCTCGACGCCGTGCGCTGGGCCGTGGGGGACGCGGCCCGGGACCTCGACGAGGACCGGCTCACCGCGGGGGAGGCCGCCGGACTGATCGCCCTCACGGCGGAGACCACCCTCGACGTGACCCGTGACGCGGTCCATCTGCACGGCGCCTCGGGCCTGGTCCGGGACGGCCTGGTGGCGGGCTGCTACCGGCGCGCGGCCTGGGAGGCCATGCGCTGCGGGCGTCCCGCCCACCTCTGGGACATCGCGGCGCACACACCCTGACCGGCGTCCACGAAGGAAGGGGCCCCCGCACCGCGGGAGCCCCTTCCGCTTACAGCCAGGACCGTCAGACCAGGTCGCGGCGCATGACCCAGCGATGCCGCTTGTCGCTCTTGGCCTCGGTGCGGTGGATCCGGCGGAAGCCCGCCCGCTCGAACATGTCCATCGTCCCGACATAGGCGAGGGTCGGATTCACCCGGCCGCCCTCCGGGTCCACCGGATACCCCTCGACGGCCGGCGCACCGTGGGCGCGCGCGTGCTCGACGGCCCCCTCCAGCAGGCCCGAGGCGACCCCCTTGCCGCGGAAGTCCTTGCGCACGACGAAGCAGGTCACCGACCACACGGGCAGATCGTCCACCGGTGTGATCGTCTTCGAGGAGGTCAGCCGGTCGAGCTGCCGGCGCGGGGCCACGTTGCACCAGCCGGCCACCTCGCCGTCCAGGAACCCGAGGACCCCGGGCGGCGGATCGGCCTTCTCCATCAGGCCCCGCAGGTGCTCGCCCCGCTCGTCCGCCGTGAGCCGCCCGTAGTCGCCGGTGGACAGCCGCCACGCCATGCACCAGCACGTGTGCGCGCTCTTCTTCGGCTGGAGCACCTGGCGGATGTCGTCCCACAGATCCGCCGTGGCGGGCCGTACTTCTAAACTCATGCTGCTACTTCGCTCTCTTCCGCTTCTTACGGGCGTCCCGCGGCCGCGGTGTCCCGCGCCCCGGTGACGACATCGGTCATCACGGCGACCAGCACCTCAAGGGCCCGCCGGCACGCCTTGTGTCCTGCGTCCAGATGAGTGACCAGCCGGACCGTCTCCGGGCCGGGCGCGGTCACCAGTACTCCTTCCTGCGCGGCCCGGGCGACGACCTCGTCGGCGCCGGGAACCTCGATGAGGACGATGTTGGTCTCCGGCGGGCGCACGGTGAACCCCGCGTCCCGCACCCCCGCCGCCAGCAGCGCGGCGTTGGCGTGATCCTCGGCGATCCGCTCCACGTGGTGGTCCAGGGCGTACAGTCCCGCAGCCGCCAGGATGCCCGACTGGCGCATGCCGCCGCCCAGACCGTGCCGCAACTTCCGGGCCCGCGGCAGCCTTTCGGCCGACAGCAGGAGCACCGACCCGACGGGCGCGCCCAGGCCCTTCGACAGGCACACGGACAGCGAGTCGGCCGTCCGCCCGTACTGGTGCGCCGAAGTGCCCGTCGCGGCCATCGCGTTCCAGATCCGGGCCCCGTCCATGTGGACCGCCAGGCCCGCGCCGGACGTCAGCTCCCGTACGGCGCGCAGCGTGTCCAGCGGGTGGACCGTACCGCCGGCCCGGGTGTGGGTCTGCTCCACCTCCACCGCACGGGTGCCGAGCGTGTACGGGTTCCCCCGCCGGACCACCCCGGCCAGCAGCTCCGCGGTGATCACCCCCCGCTCGGCCGTCACCGTGCGCGTCTGGATCCCGCCGTAGCGGGCCGGGGATGCCTCCTCGTGCGCCAGGATGTGCGCCTCGGCGTCGCACACCAGCTCCTCGCCGGGACCGGCGAGGAGCTGGACGGCGATCTGGTTGGCCATCACCCCGGACGGGGTGAACAGGGCCCCGGAGAAGCCGAAGAGCCCGGCGAGCCGGTCCTCCAGCGCGCGTACGGTCGGGTCCTCCCCGAACAGGTCGTCGCCGACCTCGGCCGCGGCCATCGCGGCCCGCATCCCGGGACCCGGCCGGGTCACCGTGTCGCTGCGCAGATCGACGCTCTCGAAACTCCCGATGGTCATGACGGTACGTCAACTCCTCGCTCGCGGGGCTGTGGGGTGAGTTCGCGGGCCGCCACCCAGTCCAGAAGCGGGCGCACCAGCCGCCAGGTCTCCCGCACCAGCTCCCCGGCGCGCGCCGTGTGCAGCCCGGCGTCCGGACCGTGGCGGCGCCCCGCGTCGATCTTGCGGTGGCGCAGCAGCCCCAGCCGCGGGTGGTCCGCGGGGACCCCCCGCGGCCGGGACTTGAGCCGGTCGCCGCCCAGGGTGAACCCCTGGTCCTCCAGTCGGCCCGCGATCGCGGCCAGCTCCGCGCCGCCGCCCTCCTCCTCGACGGCGGCGCGGTACCGGGCGACCTCGGCCCCGGCGTAGGGGTACCAGCGGCCGGAGGCGTAGAGGCCGTGCCGGTCCAGGTGCACCCAGAGGCCCAGGCAGGGCAGCAGATCCAGATAGGCGCCCTGGTAGGTCTTGTACGGGGACTTGTCGTGGGACATCCGGGTGTCCCGGACCGGGCCGAGCACCCGCACCTCGCCCGATCCGGTCGACTCCTTGAAATACGTGCCCAGTTCGGCGGCCAGCTCGTCCATCGGCGCACGTACGTCACGCTCGTACCGCTCGCGGTGGCGCAGCCGCCACGCCTCCTTGCTGTTGTCGGCCGCGAGGTCCTCGTACAGGCGCAGTGCCGAGGGCGGGAAGCCGCTGAAGGTCACGGCAGATACCCCGGCAGGGGGTGGGCGGCGCACAGCTCGGACACCCGGGTGCGCACCCGGTCGCGCAGCGCGTCCGGCAGTACGCCGCCCTGCGCGCGCAGCGCCGTGAGGACGTCGGCGACCAGGTCGGCGCACTCGGCGGCCACCGTGTGGTCCATCCCGCGCGCGGCCAGCGTGTTGGTGCCGAGCCGCAGTCCGCCGGTCACCCGGACCGGTGTGGTGTCCCCGGGGACCCGGTTGCGGTTGACGATGATCCCGCAGGACTCCAGGGCCTGCTCGGCGACGTCCCCGGTGACCCCGGTGTCCCGCAGGTCGAGCAGCACCATATGGGTGTCCGTGCCGCCGGTGACCAGCCGGAACCCCCGGTCCAGGAGCCGTTCCGCGATCGCCTGCGCGCCGTCGGCGAGCCGCTTGGCGACCTCGGCGAAGTCCGGGCTCGCCACGAAGTCCAGGGCGCGCGCCTTGGCCGCCACCGACGCCAGGTCGGGGGTGCCCTGGGTGAAGGGGAACACGGCGCGGCGCAGGGTAGCGGCCAGGGTGCCGCGCTCCGGTCCGGCCTTGCGGGCCTCCCGGCCGAGCAGGATCAGCCCGCCGCGCGGCCCGTACAGCTGCTTGTAGGTGCTGGTGGTGGTCACGTGGGCGTGGTCCACGGGGCTCTGGTGGAGACCGGCCGCGACCAGTCCCGCGATGTGCGAGATGTCGGCCAGCAGATAGGCGTTGGCCTCGTCCGCGATCTCCCGGAAACGGGCGAAGTCGATGCTGCGCGGGTACGCGCTCGCCCCGCAGACGATCAGCTTCGGGCGGTGCTCCAGGGCCAGTTCGCGGATCTGGTCGTAGTCGAGCAGCCCCTCCGGGGTCACCCGGTAGCCGTGGGCGCGGTAGTAGCGGCCGGTCACCGAGGCGGGGGAGCCGTGGGTGAGATGGCCCCCGCAGTCCAGGTCCAGCCCGAGCAGGCTGTCGCCCGGGCTCAGCAGCGCCGTGATCACGGCGAGGTTGGCGGAGGAACCGGAGTGCGGCTGCACGATCGCATCCTGCGCCCCGAACGCCGCGCACGCCCGGTCGATCGCGAGGCGCTCGATCTCGTCGGCGACCCCGCAGCCGGCGTGGTAGCGGTTCCCGGGGAAGCCCTCGGCGGTCAGGTTGCCGAGCGCGCTGCCCCCGCAGGCCAGGACGGAGGGATCGGCGACGCTGGACGCGGCGACCATCATCAGGGTGTCGCGCTGGCGCGCCGACTCCCGGGCCAGCAGGTCGTACAGGACGGAATCGCGTTCTCTCAGCCGGGTGTTGGCGTGCGCGGCGAAATCGACCAGGTCCGGCGCGGGCACCCGCGGTGCGCCGCCCCGGAGTCCGTCCTCGTCCAGCGGATCGGTGACGGGCGCGGGCAGGGTGAGACTCATGACTGTCCCCTCTCGGAATCGTCCGTGATGGCCGTGCTGAACCGGCTCGTGTCCTCAGCCGTCCGCATCGGCGGTGTCCGTCTCGTCCGCCTCCAGCTCGCCGAAGGCCTCCGCGGCGGCGACGGCCTCCGCGCCGTGCTGCTCGTCCGCGGCGATCTTCTCGGCCAGCCCGGAGATCAGCGGGTTCTGGAACACGGTCTTCACCGGCACGGGCACTCCCAGCAGCTCCTTGAGCAGACCGGCCAGCCGGGTACCGCTGAGCGAATCGCCGCCCAGGCTGAAGAAGTTGTCACCGGGCGCCACCCCGTCGAGGCCGAGGATGTCGGCGACCGCCGCACACAGCACGAGCTCCAGCGCGCTGCCCGGCCCGTCCCCGGCGTCGCGTACGGCCGCCTCGTCGGCGGACTGCTGCCGCCCCGCGGAGGAGGCCAGCAGCAGCCGGTCGACCTTGCCGTTGCGGGTCAGCGGCAGCTCCGGCAGCACGGTGAGCGCGGCCGGCACCATGTAGCCGGGAAGCTGCGCGGCGAGCCGCTCCAGCACCGGCCCGGCCGCCTCGGCTCCGGCCACGACGAAGGCGTGCAGCCGCCGCACCCCGTGCGCGCTGGCCGGGGCCACCACCACGGCCGCCTCGACCTCGGCGTCCTGGCGCAGCACGGCTTCGATCTCGCCGAGCTCGATCCGGTGGCCCTGGATCTTCACCTGGAAGTCGTCCCGGCCGAGGATCTCGATGCTGCCGTCCGGCAGGTACCGGCCCAGGTCACCGGTCAGGTAGGCGCGTTCGCCGCTCTCCGGAAGGTGCACGAAACGGTTCGCGGTGCGCTCCGCGTCGTTCCAGTAGCCGAGCGCGAGCCCGACGTCGCTGGCCACCGCCATCTCGCCGACCACCCCGAGCGGGCGCTCGTAGGCGGCCGGGTCGACGACGTAGTAGCGCTGGTTGGTGATCGGCTTGCCGTACGGGATGCTCGTCCAGGAGGGGTCGACCTCGCCGATCGGCTGGAACAGCGACCAGCAGATCGTCTCGGTCGGACCGCCCGAACCCACCACCTCGATCCGGGGGCTCTGCGCCCGCAGCCGGTCCGGCAGCGTCAGCGGGATCCAGTCGCCGGAGAGCACGGACAGCCGCAGGGACTCCAGCGGCCGGCCGCCGCCGCGCCGCTCGCGTACCTCGGCCTCGCCGACCAGCAGTTCCATCAGGACGGGCACGGAGTTCCAGAGGGTGACCTGCTCGTCCTGGACCAGATCGGCCCAGACATCGGGCTCGGCGTGCTCGAACGGCGGCGGCAGCACCACGGTCCCGCCCTGCGTCAGCACCCCGAACACGTCGTAGACCGAGGCGTCGAAGTGCAGCCCGGAGATGGCCAGCAGCCGGTCCCGCGCACCGACCTCGAAGCGCTCGGCGACATCGCGGATCAGGTTGACCACGCCGATGTGGTCGACCATCACGCCCTTGGGCTCACCCGTCGAGCCCGAAGTGAAGATCGTGTACGCGAGGTCCGCCGGGGTCTGCGCGGTGTCGGGCCGGGTGTCGGTCCCGGACTCGAAGTCCTTGTCCACCCGGTAGCGGCGGGCCGTGGGAGGCCAGCTGATCCGGGAGTCCAGCCAGGACTGGGTGAGGATCCGGTCGACCTTGGCCTCGGTGAGCAGGCGGCGCAGCCGCTCCGGCGGCACGGACGGGTCCAGCGGCAGATAGGCGGCGCCGGAGGCGAGGATCCCGTAGACCGCGGCGTACTGCTCCCAGCCCTTCTCCATCACCACGGCGACCAGCTCGCCCGGGGCCGCCCCGTGGTCCCGCAGCGTGTGCCCGATCCGCCAGGCGTACGAGGCCAGCTCGCCGTAGCTCAGGCGCCGCCCGGCATCCACCACGGCCTCGGCGCCGGGGGTGCGCTCCACCTGCTGGGCGAACAGCTCGTGCAAGGTGGTGTACGGGATCTGCCCGGCCGTGTCGTTGACCTGCCGGCGCAGCGTCCGCTCGGCCGCCGGGATCAGGTCGAAGCGCCGGGTGTGCAGGGACTCCGGGTCCCGCGTGAGCCGCTCCAGGAGGTCCACGTACACGCCGAAGGCGGCGTCGACGAAGCCGGGCGCGAACGCCCCGTCGACGAAGTCCCAGATGACGCGCAGCTCACCGGCCAGTTCGCGCAGCTGTACGTCGAGCGAGACCTGCGGGGTCTGCGAGATCGAGTACACCTCCCGGCCCAGGTCCGTGACGGGCCTGCGCACCGGGTAGTCGAGCAGGCTGGTCACGACCACCGGCATGCCGGCCTGCGCGCCCACCCCGTGCAGCCGGGTCAGCTCGCGCAGCACCCGGACGCCGTTGAAGGCGCCGTGCTCCGCGTCGCGGGCGAGCTGGTCGCGCAGGGCGTGCGCCCGGTCGAGGAAGGTCGCGCCCGAACCGTCGGCGGCGAGCATCACGGCGTTGGTGAAGTCACCGAGGACGCCGGTGATGTCCGGGTGCACCGCCGGGCGCTGGAAGACAGGGTAGTTGATGGTGAAGTCGGACTCCTCCGCCCAGCACCGGACCACCTCGGCGAAGGCGGCGGTGAGCAGGACCGACGGCGTCAGCCCCGCCTCGCGCGCCCGCGCCGAGAAGCGCTGCCAGTCCGCGGGGGAGAGGCGGTGCTCGCGCCGGTCGAAGCGCACCTCGCGCCCGCCGCCGCCGGAGCCCCCCGTGGGCAGCGAGGGGGCGGGCGGCAGGGTGGGGACGCGCTCGACCCAGTAGTCGCGGGCGGCGCGGAAGGCCTCGGTGTGCGGCAGGGCGTCCGCGCGCCAGCGGGCGTACTCCGCGAAGCTGATACCGGGCTCCGGGAGTTCGGCGTCCGGGTTCTCGTACAGGTCGACCAGCTCGGGGAAGAGCACCTGGAAGGCACTGGAGGCGTCCAGCACCTGCAGGTCGATCCCGAGGTGGACGCGGCTCAGGTTCCCCGGGCCGCCCAGCCGGATGATCCGCAGGTCGAACAACGGCCAGCTGCCCACCGGGAAGACCACGTGGCTCATCTCGTCCCGCAGCGCGGCGAGCCGCTCCCGCGAGGCGTCGGCGGACAGCCCGCTCAGGTCCACGACCGGTATCCCGAAGGGCAGCGGGTCCGCCGGCACCCACTGGGTGCCGTCCGTGCGGCCGATCGCGCGGAGCATGTCGTGACGGGCGACCACCTTGCGCCAGGCGGCGGCGAAACGCTCGGGATCGAGGTCCGCACGCTCCCACTCGAAGTATCCGTAGCAGCCGATACCGCCCAGCTCGACTGCTTCACCTCGCCCGATCATCAGTGCCTGCTGCGTCTCGGTCATCGGGAAGGACGCGGCACTGTCCGCGCGAGCGGGCAGGAGCTCGGTCATGGTCCAACTCCATTCGGTGTTACGGGCCGTTGGCTGGTGCTTGCCTGGGGTGGTGACGGGCCGGAGCGCCCTGCTGCGGGGCAGGGCGAGGCTAGGGGCGGTGAGTTAGCCGCCGGTTATGTTCCGCCCGGGCGGCGGTGACGGTGGCGGTGGCGGCGGCGGTGGCGGCGGACCCGCGGTCGGGCGCGGCCCCTTCGCCCAGGGTGAGCGCGAAGAGCCGTACGAGCGGATGGAACAGGTAGCAGGGCTGGCCCCACTCGTCCGCGCCGCTGACCTCCAGCAGGGCCGCGTCGGCGAGCGCCTCCAGCAGCCGCTCGGCCTCGGTCTCCGGCAGGTCCAGCGACATCGCCGCGTCCGCGGCCGGGAACGGCTGCGGGCCGAGCGCGGCCAGCGCCGGGAACACCGCCCGCACCTCGGGGTCCAGCGCCCGCCAGGACGGCAGCAGCGAGCTGTGCACGTCCAGATCGCCCGAGTGCAGCTCCCGCAGCCGGGTGACGGGATCCGCCAGCCGGCGGGCCAGCCGGTCCGGGGTGGAGTGCGGCCGGGCGGCGATCCGGGTCCCGACGATCCGCAGGGCCAGCGGCAGACCGGCGCAATGCTCGACGATCGCGGACGCCGCCCCGGGTGCCGAGGCCACCCGGGCGGGACCGGCCGCGGCCGAGAGCAGCTCCAGCGAGTCCCGGGGTGCCAGGGGAGCGAGGGCCACGGTGTGCGCCCCGGCCACGGTGGGCAGGGCCGTCCGCCCGGTGACCAGGACCGCCGGCTCCGGGGTGTTGGGCAGCAGCGGCCCCAGCTGGGCGGCCCCGGAGGCGTTGTCCAGCACGATCAGCAGCTGCCGGCCCCGGGTCCGCTCCCGGTAGAGCCGGACCAGCTGCTCCTGGTCCTCGGCGGCCGGTACGTCGTCCATCGGCCCCAGCGCGCGCAGCAGCCCGCGCAGCACCCGGTTGGGGTGCCGGGGAGTGCCGTCGGGCGCGCGCAGGTCGGCGTACAACTGCCCGTCGGGGAAGTGCCGCTGGCAGCGGTGGGCCGCGTGGACGGCCAGGGCGGTCTTGCCGAGCCCGGCCATACCGGTGACCAGGACCCGGCGGGGCCGCCCGGAGCCCTGCGCATCGGGGGCCAGCGCACGGCACAGCAGCTCCAGTTCGGGCTCCCGGCCGGTGAAGTCGACGGTGTCGGGGGGCAGCATGGCGGGAGCGCCGTCCGGGCGGCCGGCCGCGTCCCGCCGGGGGCCGGCCAGGACGGCGGGGGCGGAGCGCGGCCGCCGGTCCAGCGTGCCCTCCAGCAGCGCCCGGTAGGTGGCCTGGAGCTCCTCGCCGGGGTTCACGCCCAGCTCGTCGGCGAGCACCGCGCGGCCGTGGTGGTAGAGGTGGATGGCGTCCGCCTGCCGCCCCGACCGGCACAGGGCGGTCATCAGCTGGCACCGGATGCGCTCGCGCAGCGGGAACTCGGCGACCAGGCCGGTGAGCTCGCCGGTGATCTGCTCGTGCCGGCCCAGCGCGAGATCGGCCGCGATGCGGTGCTCCAGAGTGACCGCCCGGGCCTCGGTGAGCCGCGGCGCCTCGGCGTCGGCGAGGTATTCCGTGGCGTTGGCGAAGGGCAGCCCGTTCCACCGGGCCAGGGCGCCGCGCAGCAGCTCACCGGCCTTTTCGAAGTCCTCGGCGACCAGTGCCTCGCGGCCGCTGAGCGCCAGCTTCTCGAATTCGCTCAGGTCAAGGGTCGCATTACCGATGCTCATGGCATATCCGGGCGGCCGACGATCGATCAGAACATCGTCGCCGAGAATCTTGCGCAAACGGGAAACATAGGTGTAGAGCTGTGCGCTGACGGTGGCCGGCGGAGCCCAGCCCCACAGCAGCCGGCACAGCCGTTCGTCGGAGATCACCTCTTCACGGGCCACGAGGAGCGCCGCGAGCACGGTGTGCAGCTTCGCCCCGGAGAACGCGACCCGGCGGCCGTCCCGCCGTACCTCGACTGGCCCGAGCACTCGGAATTCCATGTACCGCCCCATCCGTGATTCATGGAGAAGAATCTCTGAACGAAGCTAGTGGAGTGCGTTGTCTCCTCGATATCGTGGCGATTTCGAGGGCGGCCCGGGTCACGAAATCGATGGAACACAGAAGAAAAAGGAGGCGTCCCTACTGTTCCATTCATGCCGCAGCGAGCGGCAGTGATGCTCCACCGAGAGGGGATTCCCAGATGCGCAGCACGCGGACGGTGAAGACGGCGAACACGACGGCGGCGGCCTGCCTGGTCGTTCTTGCGGGGGTGTTCGTCGGCGCGGGGGGAGCGTCGGCCGTCCTGGCGGACACGCACATCACCACGCAGGCGGACGACGACATGCCCTGGGGCGTCGTCAAGCCGCTGGTCCCCCCGCACCCCGGCTCCGCCGGCACGAACGGCGACATGCCCTGGGGCTGACCCGCCCCGCCCCGCTCCGGCCCCGCCCCCCGCTCCCGCCCCGCGCTACGACGCGCCGTCGGCCGCTAGGCCTTGTCGCCCTCCGGGTGCGTCAGCAGCAAGGTCAATTCCGCCGCGGTGAAGGAACGATGCGGCAGCTCACCGGCGCCCCCACCGCCCGGCTCGCCCCCACCGCCCGGCGCGCCCTGGACCGCCGCCAGCAGCCGGTCCGCCTGCGCCCGCCAGGGCTGCGCGCCGACCTCGCCGAACGCGGCCCGCGCCCGCCGGAACCTCTCCGCCGCCTCCGCCGAGCGGCCGCCGATCGCCTCCACACATCCCAGATCGGTCTCCACCCGGGCGTACAGGAAACGGTCCGCCAGCTCATCCGTGATCTCCAGGGCCTGCTGCAGCGTCCCCCCCGCCGCCGACAGCAGGCCCTGGCTCCACTGCGTCTGCCCCAGCCCCCGCAGCGCGTGCGCCTCCCCGACCCGGTCGCCCTCGCCCCGCGTCAGCCGCAGTACCGCGCCGAAGGCCTCCGCAGCCTCGCCCAGATCTCCGGCGCGCAGCCGGACCTCGGCCAGCCGGTACACGCTCTGCGCCTCCGCCCGCACCGATCCGGTGCGCCGGCTCAGCGCCACCGCCTGCTCCGCGAGCGGCAGCGCGCCGCCCACGTTGCCCCGGTCCAGTTCGATCTGCGCCTGGAAACCGAGCAGATGGGCCTCGTTCCCGATGTCACCCGACGCGTGGAAACCGCCGAGGGCCGCCTCGCAGTACTCCAGGGCCCGCTCCCAGTCCCCCTGGAACCGCGCGCACATGGCCAGGTTCCGCTGGGCGAGCGCCGCGCCGCCCACGTCACCGGTGTTGCGCAGCAGCCGCAGCGCGGCCATGTTCCAGCCCTCGGCCTGCTCATACCGCCGCTGGTAGATCGCCAGCGACCCCAGCAGCCGCAGCATCGTCGCCTCGCCCGGTTCGTCGCCGGTGCGCCGGGCCGAGGCCAGCGCCTGCTCGGCGCAGCGCTGCCAGTCCTCCAGGTAGTTCTTCGTCTCGAAGTGCGGGACCGCGCTCTCGGTCAGCGTCCACGCGTACCGCGCCCGGCCCGTCTCCGCCGCGTGCGCCACGAGGTCCGTGACGGCCGTGCGCTCCGACTCGAACCAGTCCATCGGCGTGGCCAGCAGCTCGTCGGCCAGCTCCGGCAGGAAGCGCGGGGCCGGTGCCGGCGTCCGGCCCACCGGGAACTCCCGCCCGTCGATCCGCCGGTGCGCCTCCTCGGCCAGCCAGAGCCAGGACGCGAAGGCCCGCTCCAGCGCGGCGTCGGTCTCCCCCGCCGGCTCGTCCGACTCCGCCCGCTCGCGGGCGAACAGCCGCAGCAGGTCCTGGAACCGGTAGCGGGCGGCCCGCCCCGGCTCGGCGTCGGCCACCTCCAGCAGCTGCGCGTCGACCAGCTGGTCGATGAGTTCCTCCGCGTGCCACACATCGGTGTCCAGTACCGCCGCCCCCGCCCAGGCGGCGAAGTCCGCCGTGCGCAGCAGGCCGAGCCGGCGGTACATCCGGGCCGTCTCCGGCGGCAGGTCCCGGTAGGTGAGCCGGAAGCCGGCGCGCACCCCGCCCTCGCCCGGGCTCAGCACGTCGAGGCGGGAGCGGTGGTCGCGCAGCCGCGCCACCAGGCTCCGTACGCTCAGATTGGGTTTGGCCGCCAGCCGCGCGCCGGCGATCCGCAGTGCGAGCGGAAGGCAGTCGCACAGGGCGCCGAGCTGTTCCACCGCGACCGGGTCGCTGCCGAACCGGTCGGCCCCGGCCAGTTTGATCAACAGCGCCGTCGCCTCGGTCGGCTCCAGCATCCGCAGCCGCAGGGTAAGTGCCGTGTAGTCCCCGGTCAGATCGCCCAGGCTCTCCCGGCTGGTGGCCAGCACCACGCTGCGTCCGCCACCCGGGAGCAGGGGTCTGAGCTGGTGGAAGGAACGTACGTTGTCCAGGACGATCAGTGTTTTGCGGGTGCTGAGCAGGCTCCGGAACAGCGAGGCCCGCTCGTCGGGATCCGCCGGTATCTGGGGGGCGCCGATCCCGAGGGCGCGCAGGAAGCGGTCGAGCACGGCGGCGGGGGACACCGGCGCGTGCTCCTCGTCGTACCCCCGCAGATCGGCGAAGAGCTGGCCGTCCGGGAACTGGTCGGCGACCTGGCTCGCCCAGTGCACCGCGAGTGCGGTCTTGCCCACCCCGCCCACGCCGACGATGGTCGCCAGCGCAGGGGTGTGGGGGTTGTAGGGCTCCTTCAGGAGCCGGTCCAGGGAGGTCATCTCCCGCTGCCGGCCGGTGAACGCCATCACGTCCGCGGGCAGTTGTGCCGGGATGGTGCTCAGGGCCGCCGGCGCGGGCGCCGCCGTGGCGGGGGGCCGGGTCAGTTCGGGGGAGTCGCGCAGGATCAGTTCGTGCAGCTGACGCAGTCCGGGACCCGGTTCGATCCCGAGCTGCTCGGTGAGTAACCGGCGGCCGTGCAGGAACACCTCGAGGGCCTCGGCCCGCTGACCCGACCGGTACAGGGCCAGCATGAGGTGTTCGCGGCACTGCTCGCGCAGGGGGTGCCGGGCCACCAGCTCGGTGAGCTCACCGGTGAGCGCGCGGTGCCGGCCCAGCTGGAGCATCAGCCCGGCACGCTCCTCCATCAGCGCGAGCCGCATCTGCTCCAGCCTGGTGGTCTCCGCCTCCAGCCGGGAGCCGGAGGGCTCGTCCAGCGCGGAGCCCCGCCAGATGCTGAGCGCCTCCTCGAACTGCGCGCACGCTTCTTCGGTCCGTCCGTGCCGGGCGGCGTCCCGCCCCTGCTCGGCCCGCTCCATGAACTCCTGGACGTCGATCCGGTGCTCCCCCTTGGCCAGCAGGTAGCCCGGGGGAGAGGTGATCAGCAGATCGGTCACCCCGGCCTGCTTGAAGGTCTTGCGGAGGGTGGCCACGCAGATGGCGATCTGGTTGCGGGCCGTCGCGGGGGGAGATTCCGGCCAGACGGCGTCCACCAGGGTGTCCACCGACACGATCCGGTCGGCGTAGAGCAGCAGCATCGACAGGACCGTGGCCTGGCGCCGGCCGTTGATGCGCAGCGGACCGTCATCGGTCTGGACGAGCAGCGGTCCCAGCACTCTGAAGACAAACCGATTCAAAAGGTCCCCCGGCCTTGAAACCCCGCGTCAGGCGCGAACGGTACCGCAAAGAGCGTTCCTCGGCGCAGTCAACTCTTGGGAAAAACATGGGCAGTTTCAGGCCAGCTTGTCCGTATAGCGGCGGACGCGTGCGCGGGCTTCACCGAGAGTCGTCGGACCCGATCGACGACAACGCGCCGGACAGGCCCCGCAGCACCTCGGCCGTGCGCTGTACCTCGTCCTCGCCGCCGAGGCCCTCGCACAGCTGCCGCGCCAGCCCGGCGAGACAGGAGTCGATCTCCCGTTTCACGGCCACGCCCTGCTCGGTGGCGGTGAGCAGCTTGGCCCGCCGGTGCGCCGGATTGTCCAGATAGACCGCGAGCCCCTGCCGCACCAGCAGGTCCGCTATGCGCTGCACGCTCTGCCGGGTGGTCCCCACCCGCCGGGCCACGGCGGACACGGACAGTGATTCATCCGTCACCGTGCTGAGTATCTGCCAGCGTGCGGCGCTGAGCCCCGAGGCGAGCGCGAGCCGGTCGAGGGCCGCGGTGAACCGTCCGTTCAGCCGGAAGACCGCCACGGCGGCCCGGCTGAACGCCTCGGCCTCCCCGGACTCCGCCGTACGCGTCAACGTCGGTCCCCTTCCGTACGCCCCGCGGGTCGCTGCACGATAACAGCGCGTGGTCACGTGGACGAGAGTCGGCCGCGACGGCGCGACCCGGCCGGTGCGCCGGGCCCGTCGGGGCGGTGGCACGGGTCGGCGGAGGGTGCCCGCCGGGCTGGTCCGTTGGCAGGTATGTGGCCGACAAATCCGCTCATGAACTGTACCAATGGCCCAGTCCCGGCAAGCTCGGTTGAGCCAGTGGGCCTCCGGATGCTTATCTGTGGCGTATCCATGTACTTACGGCGCCGCGCAGCGCCGGACGGCAACGAAGCCGGTTCCGGAGCGCGGCGCCTTCGCCGTGCCCGTCCACCGCCCACCACCCCCGGGCGGCGCCGGGCCGGCGCGCAGCACTGCAAGGGGGGCGGCACACCGCCGTGAAGAGGATGTTCGTGGCTCCGGATCCGGGGCGTATGAGACTGCGGAACTCGGCCCGCGCGGTGATCGGCGTCGCCGCCGCCGTCGCCCTCGCCGAGGTGTGCGGTCTCTCCCTGACCGCCTCCATCACCGGGGGGCTGGCGGCCCTGCTCGCCCTCTTCACCGTGCTCGACGCGAACGTCCGGGCCCAGCGCCTCACCACCGCCCTCCTGCCCGTCGCCGGGTTCCCCGTCCTGGCCCTCGCCACCACCCTGCACGGGGTGCCGCTCGCCCGGGACGCCGCCTTCCTCGCCGTCGTGTTCGCCGGGGTGTACGCCCGCCGCTTCGGCCCGCGCGGACACGCCCTCGGGATCTTCGGCTTCATGATGTTCTTCGTCACCCAGTTCCTGCACGCCCGGCCCGGGCAGCTGCCCGAGCTGTACGCCGCCGTCGGCCTGGCGCTCCTCGCCGCCGGTGCCGTGCGCTTCCTGCTGTGGCCCATCGAGCGGCGCACCCCGCCTCCCGCGGCCCCGCCCGGCCTGCCCGGAACCGGGCTCGCGCGGCCGACCACCCGGCAGGCCTTCCAGGCCACCGCCGCCTGCGCCTTCGCGCTCGGCATCGGCCAGGCGCTCTCCGACGACCGCTGGTACTGGGCCGTCGGCACCTCCTGGTGGATCTTCGTGAACACCGCCTCCCGGGGCGAGACCCTCGTACGGGGCTTCCGCCGCGTCCTCGGCACCGTCGTCGGCATCGCCGCCGGGCTGCTGATCGCCGTACCGCTGCACGGCGCGCCGGCGCCCACCGCCGTACTGGTCGCCGTATGCGTCTTCGGGATCTTCTACACGGCCGCGCCCTCGTACTCCTGGATGATGTTCTTCGTCACCGTCATGGCCGGACTGCTCTACGGCCTCCTCGGCGTCCTGCACCCCGGACTGCTGCTCCTGCGCTTCCAGGAGACCGCCATCGGCGCGCTCGGCGCCGCCCTCGCCGTCGTGCTCATCCTTCCGGTCACCACCCACGCCGCCAACGACGCGTGGATCCAGCGCGCCCTGCACTGCGTACGCGCCTCCACCGCGGCCGCTCTGGAACGCCTCGCGGGCGACCCGGACGCCGACCCCGCCCCGCACGCCGCCGAGCTGGAGCTGCTGCTGGGCCGGGTCCGGATGGCGCTCGCGCCGCTCGTCCACCCGCTGAGCCCGCTGCGCGCCCGCAAGGCCCGGGCCCGGCAGGTGCTCGCGCTGCTCGACGACTGCGCCCGGGACGTGCGCGGGCTGGCCGCCGTCGCCGCCGACCCGCAGGCCTCGCACGACGCCCGGCTGGCCGCCGCCTGCTGGCGCGTGGAGGCCGCGGTGGAGGCCCTGACCGCCCCGCACGGCACTCCCGGGATCGCCACCGTGCCGCACCCCCGGCCCGCCGCCGCGGAACCGGCCCTCGCCCACCTCCACGGCCTGGAGCACACCCTCGTGGCACTGGCGACCCCGCTGCGCACCGACCCCCGGGCGCCGCTGGTCATCAGCGCCTGAGCAGCCCCTCCGGGGTGTCCGCCAGCCCCGCCGGCAGCCGGCCGGCGGTGTGCACCACCCCGAGGGCCTGGGTGGCCCGGGTCAGCGCCACGTACAGGTCGCTCGGCCGGAGCTCGTCCGGTTCCACCACGATCACCGTGTCGAACTCCAGCCCCTTGGCCTGGCGCGGGTCCAGCAGGACCACCTCCGCGGTCAGGTCCGGCTCCGCGCCCGCGCGCACCCCCGGCAGTACGGCGGCCAGCGCCGCGTGCCGCGCCCGCGGCGCGATCACCGCGAGCCGCCCCTCGGCCGGCAGCTCCCGCGCCACGGCCTCCCGGGTCGCCGCCGCCAGGTCGCCGGTCGCGTGCGCCCACGGCCGCACCCCGGTGGCCCGTACCGAACGCGGCGGTTCGAAGCCGGGATCGCGCGTCCGCAGCACGGCCGCCGCCACCTCCATGATCTCGGCCGGCGTGCGGTAGTTGACCCCCAGCCGGACCAGCTCCCAGCGCTCGCCCACGTACGGCGAGAGGATCCGCTCCCACGAGCCGCAGCCCGCCTCGTCGGCCGTCTGCGCCGGATCGCCGACCAGGGTCATCGACCGGGTCGGGCAGCGCCGCATCAGCAGCCGCCACGCCATCGCCGACAGCTCCTGCGCCTCGTCCACGATGACGTGGCCGAAGGCCCAGGTACGGTCGGCCGCGGCCCGCTCGGCGGTGCTGCGGTGGTCGGCCTCCTCGTGGCGCTCGGCCATCCGCTCCGCGTCGATGATGTCGTGGGCCGCGAGGAACTCGTTCTCCTCGTCCTCGAACTCGTACGACTGGGAGCCCTCGGACAGGTCCAGCACGCCCTGCGCGTAGGCGATGCGGCGCTGCCGGTCCCGCTCCTCGGCGGCCCGCCGGGCCGTGTCGTCCTCGCCGAGCAGCTCGGCCGCCTCGTCCAGGAGCGGCACGTCGGCCGGGGTCCAGTCCGGCCGGGCCGAGGGCGCTCGCCGGATCAGGTCGGCCTCGTGCGCGGGCAGGTGGGTGGGCTCCGCCAGGAAGTCGGAGACCAGCTGCTGGGGGGTGAGGGAGGGCCACAGCGCGTCGATCGCCGCGTGCACGGCGGCGCTCGTCGCGATCTCCTTGCCGAGCTGGGCGATGTCGTCCGACCCCAGCAGGTTCGGACCGCCGTACGGATCGGCGCCCAGCCGGTCGGCGAGCTGCGCGGTGAGCGCGTCGATGACCGGGAAGGCGAAGGAGGGCCGCGCCTGGTTGTGCGGCAGCCCGGTGGCCCGGGCCCGGTCCCGCGCCTCGTACGCCATGGTGCGGTCCAGCAGCAGGGTCCCGTACCCCTCGTGGTCGATCTCCAGGGCCGGCTCGGGGACGGTGTCGTACTCCTCGCCGGTGTCCGCCGGTACGGTCTCCGGCAGGCACTGCCGGTCGGCCACCACCCGGGCGAGGACCTCCGCCATCGCGGCCCGCCCCTTCACCGCGGCGGCCCCGGGGCGGTCGGTGCCGGTGGCGTGCACCCCGGGGAAGAGCTCACCCGGGGTGGCCAGCAGTACGCCCGTCTCGCCGAGGGCCGGGAGCACCCCGCCGATGTAGCCGAGGAAGGCCGGGCCCGGTCCGACGATCAGCACACCGCGCTTGGCGAGCAGCTCCCGGTGGGCGTACAGCAGGTACGCGGCGCGGTGCAGCGCGACCGCGGTCTTGCCGGTGCCGGGACCGCCCTCGACGACCAGCACCCCGCGGTGCGTGGAGCGGATGATCCGGTCCTGCTCGGCCTGGATGGTGCGCACGATGTCGTGCATCCGGCCGGTCCGGGCGGCGTCGAGGGCGGCGAGCAGCACGGCGTCCGCGTCCGCGCCCTCGTGGCCGGTGCGCTCCGCGTCGGTCAGGTCGAGGATCTCGTCGTGCAGGGCGGTGACCACGCGCCCCCGGCTGCTGATGTGCCGGCGGCGGCGCAGCCCCATGGGGGTGTGACCGGTGGCGAGGTAGAAGGGGCGGGCCACGTCCGCGCGCCAGTCCAGGACGAACGGAGTCCGTTCCGCGTCGTCGGCCCGGATTCCGAGCCGGCCGATGTGGTGGTCCCGGCCGTCGGAGAACTCCAGACGGCCGAAACAGAGGCCGTTCTCGCCCGCATTCAGGGCGGAAAGCAGACCGGACTGCCCGGCGACCAGGACGTCCCGCTCCAGCCGCGCCTGAAACCCGGTACCGACATCGCGCAGCGCCCCTTCGACCGCCCGTTCGGCCTGGTCACGGAGACCGTCGAGGCGCTCATAGAGCTCGGTGACGAATTGCTGCTCTTTCCGGAATTCCTCGGTTGACAATTGCACTCCTGCCGCGATACGGTGTCCTCGTAAGCTTCTTCACGACTTCGTTTCAGGCGAAGTCGTGAACCATTGAATATACGCTCTCTTCTCCCTCGGCAGCCAATTCGGCCGGGGGATTTTTTGCGTACGGTGGATCTCATGACCACCGCACACGGCTCAGCCGACGGAATCGTCTACCGCCTCGCCCGTCCCGAGGACGCGGGTGCCATCGAGGCCCTGGACAGCTCCTTCACCACCGCCACGGTCTTCGAGGTGAGCGACCCGGGCTCGGGTGACGGCGCCGGCTCCGGCTTCCTGCTCCGCGAGGTCCCCGTGGACCCGCCCGTGCACAAGGTGTTCCCGCCGGAGGAGCACGACGAGCAGGTCTTCGGCGGCGGGAAGGACTCGGCCGCCGACGCGCGGACCTTCGTGGCCCTCGACGGAGACCTGCTCTGCGGGTTCGCCGCCGCCGGCTACGCCCCCTGGAACCGGCGGCTGACCATCGAGGACATCGAGGTCTCGCCCGGCCACCGGGGCCGCGGCATCGGACGCGCACTGATGGAGTGTGCCGAGCGGTTCGCCCGCGAACGGGGCGCGGACCACCTGTGGTTGGAGGTCAGCTCGGTCAACGCCCCCGCGGTGCACGCCTACCGGCGCATGGGATTCACCTTCTGCGGCCTCGACACCGCGCTGTACGGCGGCACGCCGGCGGCCGGTGAGCAGGCGCTCTACATGAGCCGCCCCTGCCGCTGACCCGGCGCAGGGCCAACTCCCGGAATGCGCCGCATTGTACGCCCCTGCGTGCCCTGCCGCAGCCCGATCCATGAGGGATCACCCGGAGGGGTGCTCCCTCACTGCCGACCACCCCACGCTGACCTGCGACATGTACAACGGGTAATTGTTTATTGCACATTCATCCGGCATGTACAGGGTGGATCTGGTCGGACAGGGGGTAACCGCCCGGAATGGAAATTCTTCAACAGCGCTCCACCACCGCTCAGGTGTGGGAAGCGGCCGAGGAGTTCATCCGACTCTTCCACCGGGAGACCGCGGACGCCGGCGATCCGCGCGCCCGGCTCGCCGCCGTGAGAGCCGAGCTCGCCGAGACCGGCAGTTATGTGCACACCCCCGAGGAACTGGTCCACGGGGCCCGGGTGGCCTGGCGCAACAGTAACCGCTGCATAGGCCGGCTCTACTGGAACTCGCTGCGGGTCCGCGACCGCCGCGAGCTCACCGCCGCCGACGACATCGCCGCCGAGTGCTTCGACCACCTGCGCGAGGCCACCAACCGGGGCAGGGTCAGGCCCACGATCACGGTCTTCGCCCCGGACACCCCGGCCCGGCCCGGCCCGCTGATCTGGAGCGAGCAGCTGGTCAGATATGCGGGCTACGGCGACCACCCGTCGATAACCGTCGGCGACGCCCGAAACGCCCCGCTCACCGAGGCCCTCCTCCAGCTCGGCTGGTCCGGCGGCCCCGGCACCCCCTTCGACCTCCTGCCGCTGGTGGTCCAGGGAGCCGACGACAAACCCCGCTGGTTCGACACCCCCGCGGACGCCGTCCTGGAGGTGTCGATCGGCCATCCCGACGGCGACGGCTGGGCGGACTGGGGGCTGCGCTGGCACGCCGTACCCGCCATCTCCAACATGTGCCTGGAGATCGGCGGCATCCACTACCCGGCCGCGCCGTTCAACGGCTGGTACATGGGCACCGAGATAGGCGCCCGCAACCTCGCGGACACCGACCGGTACAACCTGCTGCCCGCCGTCGCCCGCCGCCTGGGCCTGGACACCACCAGCGACCGGTCCCTCTGGAAGGACCGCGCGCTTGTCGAACTGAACCGGGCCGTCCTGCACTCCTTCGACCGCGCCGGGGTCACGATCGCCGACCACCACACCGAGTCCCGGCGCTTCCTGTCCCACATGGAACGGGAGGAGCGCAAGGGGCGCGAGGTGGGTGCGGACTGGTCCTGGATCGTGCCGCCGATCTCCGGCTCCGCGACCCCGGTCTTCCACCGCACCTACGAGGACCGCAGCAGCAGCACGGCCTACGTCCACCACCCCGGCGCGCAGGAGCGGGCCCAGGGGCGGGATTTGGTCTAGACCTTCTGTTACCGTCGGCACCGGACGGATCCGGCAGCGGTGAGAGGGGTTTCCTGTGGGCGGCGCGGACAGCAAGGGCCGAAGCGGCGAACACCGGGCCTACATCGGCTCCTTCACCTCGGGGGGCGGCCGCGGTGTGACCATCGCGGCCGTGGATCCGAAGACCGGGGCGCTGACCCCGCTCTCGGTTGCCACCGCCGAGGATCCGTCGTACCTCGCTCTCGCCCGGGACACCGGCGTCCTCTACGCGGTGAGCGAGACCGAGCGGGGCGAGGTGGCGGCCTTCCGGCCCACCGCCGGCGGCCTCGCCCCGCTCGGCGCACCCATGCGCGTCGGGGGCTCCGGGCCCACCCACCTCAGCGTGGCCGGGCGCAGGCTGCTCACCGCCAACTACACCTCCGGCAGCGTCAGCAGCCTCCCGCTCGCCGCCGACGGCCGCCCGGGCGGGCCCTCCCACGTCCTGCCGCACCAGGGTTCCGGCCCCGACACCGGCCGGCAGGAGGGCCCGCACGCCCATCAGGTGCTGCCCGACCCGACCGGCCGCTGGGTGCTCAGCGTGGACCTCGGCACCGACTCGGTACGGGTCTGCGCGCTCGACCCGGCCACCGGGGCGCTGCGGGTGCACACCGAGACCGTGCTGCGCGCCGGGACCGGTCCCCGCCACCTCGCCTTCCATCCGGAGGGCGCGGTGGCGTACGTCCTGCACGAGCTGGAGCCGCAGGTGACCGTCTGCCGCTGGAACGGGGCGTCCGGGCGACTGGAACCGGTCGGCGAGGTCCCGGTGGCCTCCGGGGGCGCCTCAGGGGCCGTACGGGCCTATCCCTCGGCGATCGTCGCCTCACCCGACGGCGGATTCCTCTGGGCGGCCGTCCGGGGGGCCGACACGCTCGTCACCCTCTCCCTCGCCGACGGCCCCGGGAAGCCGCGGCTCACCGGCGCCGTGGACTGCGGCGGCGCGTGGCCGCGCGATCTCGCCGTCGACCCCTCGGGGAACCGGCTCTACGCGGCCAACGAGCGCTCGGGGGACGTCACCTGGTTCGAGGTGGACCCGCTGACCGGGCAGCCGCACCGGGCCGGCTCGCTGGCCGTGCCGGCGGCCGCCTGCGTGGTCCTCGGCTGACCCGGGCGCGCGGGGCACGCGAAAGGGCCCCCGGCGGCCACGGTCTCCCGTGGCCGCCGGGGGCCCTTTCGCGTCATACGGGCGGGTCAGTGTGCGGCGGCGTCCTGGGTGATCCCGAGCGCCGCGGCGTACTGCGCGACGGCCAGCTTGCCGAGCGCGCCGTAGGCGCCGAGCACCTCGGCGGTGGCGCAGTCGGCCTCCTTGCAGGCGGTGTCCAGGAGCCCGTCGGCGGCCTCCGGGCCGATCAGGTACGGGGCGAGCGCGAGCAGCGTGGAGCCCTCGCGGCGCAGCTGCTCGGCGACCGCGGCCACCGAGCCCTCCTGGTCGAGCGCGGCGGCCATGACGGGCACGGCGAGCCGGGCGGCGAGCAGCATGCCCGTGATCCCGGCGGCCTGTACGGCCTCCTCGCCACCGGTGGTGGCCAGCACGATGCCGTCGGCGGCGGTGGTCACGGTGAAGAGCCGGGCGCGGTCGGCGCGGGCCAGGCCCGCCTCGGACAGCCGCACGTGCAGGCCCTCGGCGAGCAGCGGGTGCGGGCCGAGCACGTCGGCCAGCTCGGCGGCGGCCGAGGAGTCCATCAGCGCCTGGCGGATCCGGCGGAGCAGATCGCTGTCGGGGCCGGCCAGCAGCGGCACGACCACGGCGTCCGGGCCGGTCGGCGCGGGCACCTCGTGGCCGGCCGCGCGGGCGAAGTCCGCGCGCGCGACACGCTCGGTCGCGACGGCGCTCAGCACGCCGGACAGGGACGGGAATTCGGTGGCGTCGTCACCTTCGAGGAAGCCGATCCGGGCGTCGAGGCCCGGCAGCTCGGAGCGGCCGATGCTGATGATCTCTTCCGCGAGCCCTCGCGAGGCGGCCGAGGGGGCACCGGGCACGGCGAGCACCAGCGCGGGCGCGCCCTCGGGCGCCACCGCGGGCTCGGGCCGGCGGTGCCGTCCGGTCTGGCGGGGTCGCGGCATTCGTACGGGCAGGCCATTTGCGGGCCCAGTGGGGGAGCTCATGGCGCCGCATGCTACTGGCTTATCGGAACAAGGTGTTCGGGCAGGGCCTTCTCGCGAGGCATCTGTCCGTATTTATCCGGTGAATATCAGATACGTTCAACTGACTGACGGCAAGCGCCAGTCCACAGGCTGTGAACCCTGGCCCACCAGCAGCTCGTTCGTCCGGCTGAACGGCCGGGAGCCGAAGAACCCGTAGTCGGCCGACTTGGGGGAGGGGTGCGAGGACTCCACGACGGGCAGTTCGCCGAGCAGCGGGCGCAGGTTGCGCGCCGCCCGTCCCCAGAGGATGGAGACCAGCGGCTTGCCGCGCGCGGCCAGGGCCCGGATGGCCTGGTCGGTGACGGCCTCCCAGCCCTTGCCCTGGTGCGCGTTGGAGCGCCGGGGCGCGGTCGTGAGCGACCTGTTGAGCAGCAGGACGCCCTGCCGGGTCCACGGGGTGAGGTCGCCGTTCGCCGGGCGGCCGGTGCCGATGTCCCGGTGCATCTCCAGGAAGATGTTGTCCAGGCTCGGCGGAACCGGCCGTACGTCGGGGGCGACCGAGAAGGACAGGCCCACCGCGTGTCCCGGCGTGGGATAGGGATCCTGCCCGACGATCAGTACCCTGACCTCGTCGAAGGGCTGTTGGAAGGCGCGCAGCACATTGGCCCCGGCCGGTACGTACGTCCTCCCCGCCGCGATCTCGGCGCGCAGGAAGTCGCCCATGGCGGCGATCTGCCCCGCCACCGGCTCCAGAGCACGGGCCCAGCCCGGCTCGACGATCTCGTTCAACGGTCGTGCTGCCACGGTGGATCACTCTACTGGCCCAACGTGGCCGCCCGCACACACAGGACGTCGGGCAGGTGCCCGGCGAGCAGTTGCCAGCTCTCGCCGTCGTCGTGGCTGGCGTACACCTCGCCGTTGCGGTTGCCGAAGTAGATGCCCGCCGGGTCCGCGTCGTCCGTGCACAGCGCGTCCCGGAGCACCGTGCCGTAGTGGTCCCCGGCCGGGAGCCCGCGCGCCAGCGGCTCCCAGGTGGCGCCCGCGTCCCGGGTGCGGAAGACCCGGCACCGGTGCTCGGCCGGGACCCGGTCGGAGTCGGCGTTGAGCGGGAAGACGTAGGCGGTGTCCGGCCGGTGCGGATGGGCCGCGACCGCGAACCCGAAGTCGGAGGGCAGGCCGCCGCCGATGTCGGTCCACCGGCCGCCCGCGTCGTCGCTGCGGTAGACGCCCCAGTGGTTCTGCAGGTACAGCCGGTCCATGTCCCCGGCGTCCTGGGCGATCTTGTGCACGCACTGGCCGAACTCCGGGTTCGGGTCCGGCAGGAACACCGCCGACACCCCCTCGTTGGACGGCGCCCAGCTGGCCCCGCCGTCCCGGGTCCGGAACACCCCGGCGGTGGACACGGCCACGGTCACGGCTTCCGGATCCCGCGGGTCGGTGATCACCGTGTGCAGGCCCTCACCGCCGCCGCCCGGTACCCACTTCCCACGGCTCGGGTGCTCCCACAGAGGGCGGACCAGCTCGAAGGAGTCGCCCCGGTCGGTCGAGCGGAACAGCGCGGCCGGTTCCGTCCCCGCGTACACCACGCCGGGAGCCTCGGGGCCGGCCGGCTGCAGCTGCCAGACCCGCTCCAGGGAGGCCCCGGTGTCCTGGGGGAACTTCACGGCGGGCGCGGCGGGCTCCCGCCAGGTCGCCCCGAGGTCGTCGGAGCTGAAGACGGACGGCCCCCAGTGCGAGCTGTCCCCGCCGACCAGCAGCCGGGGCGCCGGACCCCGCCGGTCGACGGCGACCGCGTAGACGGCCTGGGCATGGAAATGGGGCCCGTCGAACTCCCAGGGCGCACCGCCCCGGCGGCGGCCGATGAAGAGTCCTTTGCGGGTTCCCACGAGCAGCACTGCGTCGGCCATGGCCGGCACCTCCGGACCTCGTCGCCCTCGGCGGGCGTCCTTGCGGGGTATCTTTTTGGCCAGTCTGCACCTGCCCGGTGACAGTGACCCGGCGGACAGCGCAGGGCTGCTGATGAGCAGATCAATACCGATCATTTACCGCCCGGAAATGCTTGTTGCTTGCATGTGGGTGTCCGTAATGGATTGACTTCAGGTCACTGCCGCCGCCCGCGAGAGGACGTATGTGGCCACCGAGCACCTGTCCCCGCTCGACCTCGCCTTCTGGCGGATCGAATCCGCCGACCACCCCATGCACCTGGGTGCCCTCGCCGTGTTCCGCGCCACCGGGCCCGGCGCCGCGGAGCGGGCCGCCCGCCTGCTCGCCACCCGGTGCGCGGCCGTGCCGCGCCTGCGCCGCCGGATCCGCGACGTGCTGCTGCCGGTCGGCGCGGCCGCCTGGTCGCCGGACCCCGGCTTCGACCCGGCCCGGCACGTGTTCCTCGTCCGTACCGACGAGGCCGTCCCGCACGCCGCCGCCGGACCGCTGATGGCCCGGCCGCTGGACCGGGCGCTGCCTCCGTGGGAGGCGCACGTGCTGGCCGGACCCGATCCGGACTCCTTCGCGGTGCTCTTCAAGTTCCACCACGCCCTCGCCGACGGCCTGGGCGCGCTGGCCCTCGCGGCCACCCTGTTCGACGAGGCGACGGCCCCGCGGCCGCCCGCGCGCCCGGTCCCCGACCAGCGGGGCGGCTCCGTCCTGCGCCGCCTCCCCGGAGTCCTGGCCGCCCGGGTCCAGGACGTCGGCCAGGCCTTGGAGATCGGCGCCGCCGTGGCCCGCGCCGGACTGCCGCTCGGGGTGCCGGCGGCCCTCACCGCAGGCCCCACCGCCTCGGGCGCCCGTGCGGTGGCCGGCCTCGCGCTCGACCTGGACGAGGTCAACCTCGTCCGCAAGGGCGCCGGCGGCACCGTCAACGACGTGCTGATCGCACTGGTCGCGGGCGCGCTGCGGCGCTGGCTGGCGGAGCGGGGCGATCCCGAGCCCTGGGGCGCGGGCCCGCGCGCGCTGATCCCGGTGTCCCGCCGCCGCGGGCCCGGAGGCTCGGGGGGCGCCGGAAACCGGCTCTCCGGCTATCTGCTCCGGCTGCCGCTCGCCGAATCCGATCCGCTGCGCCGCCTGGACAGCGTGCGCGCCGCCATGGACCGCAACAAGGACGCCGGACCCGCCCGCGGCGCCGGGGCCGTCGCCCTGCTCGCCGACCACATCCATCCGCTCGGCCACCGGCTCGGCGGCCCGCTCGTGGCCCAGGCCGCCCGGCTGCTCTTCGACATCCTGGTCACCAGCGTGCCGCTGCCGGGCTTCACCTTCACCCTGGGCGGCAGCCCGGTCCGCGAGGTGTACCCGCTCGCCCCGCTGGCCCGGGGGCAGTCGCTCGCCGTCGCGGTCTCCACGTACAAGGGGACGGTCCACTACGGACTGGTCGCCGACGCGGAGGCCGTCCCGGATCTGGCGGCCCTGGCGGGGGCGCTGCGCGCGGAACTCGACGAGCTTGTACGAGAGGTCTCGTAGTACGAGGAAATTCGTAGTACGGTGACTCTCGTACTTGGTCGATCCCCGGCATGCCCGGTCGTATCTGGAGAGCCTGATGAGTGCTGCCCCCGCCGCCTTCGCCGCCCTGTTCGCGCCCTACACGCTCCGCTCCGTCACCATCCCGAACCGGGTGTGGATGGCCCCGATGTGCCAGTACAGCGCCGAGGCCTTCGGCCCGAACGCGGGCGTGGCCGGCGACTGGCACTTCGCGCACTACGCCGCCCGCGCCACCGGCGGTACCGGGCTGATCGTCCAGGAGGCCACCGCGGTCTCCCCGGAAGGCCGGATCTCCCCCTACGACCTCGGCATCTGGAACGACACCCAGGTGGCGGCACTGCGCCGGATCACCTCCTTCGTCAAGGCCCAGGGCGCCGTTCCCGGCATCCAGATCGCACACGCCGGCCGCAAGGCCTCCACCGACCGCACCTGGAAGGGCGGGCGGCCGGTCGGGCCCGAGGCGCACGGCTGGCAGCCGCTCGCCCCGAGCGCGGTGCCGTTCTCCGAGGACCACCCGGTGCCGCACGAGCTGACGGTCGAGGAGATCCGGGAGATCACCGGCCAGTTCGCGGCCGCCGCCGAGCGCTCACTGGCCGCGGGCTACGAGGTCGTCGAGATCCACGGCGCCCACGGCTACCTCATCGGAGAGTTCCTCTCCCCGTTCAGCAACAAGCGCACCGACGAGTACGGCGGCTCCTTCGGGAACCGCACCCGCTTCGCCCTCGAAATCGTGGACGCCGTACGGGCGGTGTGGCCCGAGGAGCTTCCGCTGTTCTTCCGGATCTCCGCCACCGACTGGCTGGAGGAGGAGGGCTGGACCGCCGACGAGACGGTCCGGCTGGCGGACCTGCTGCTGGCGCACGGGGTGGACCTGCTCGACGTCTCCACCGGCGGCCTCGCGCCGCACGCGCAGATCCCCGTCGGCCCCGGCTTCCAGGTTCCCTTCGCGGCCCGGGTCAAGGCCGGGACCGCCCTCCCCGTGGCCGCCGTCGGCCTGATCACCGAACCGGAGCAGGCCGAGAAGATCCTCGCCAACGGGGAGGCCGCCGCCGTCCTGCTGGGCCGGGAACTGCTCCGCGACCCGTACTGGGCCCGCCGCGCCGCCAAGGAGCTGGGCGGGGAGATCCGTACGCCCGAGCAGTACCAGCGCTCCTGGTGACGCGGGTACGGCTCCGGCGCCGCCCGCCCCGGAGCCGTACCACCGGTTTCCACGACCCACCCGCCTTCTTCGACGACTCTCGTACGATGGGGCCCACGCAGCATCCGGAGCGGACCGATCGAGTGAGTGGAGCAGGGACATGACGGAACGGGACACCTCCCGCACCCTCGCCCACCCCGAGGCGGGCGAGATCCGCCTGGAAGGCGTGCTGCACGCGCTCTCCGACCCGGTCCGGCTGTCCATCGTCCTGGACCTGGCCGCCTCGGCGGAGGACCTGGCCTGCTCGTACTTCGACCTGCCGGTCACCAAGTCCACGACCACCCACCACTTCCGCGTCCTGCGCGAGAGCGGCGTCGTACGCCAGGCCTACCGCGGCACCACCAAGCTCAACGCCCTGCGCCGGGAGGAACTGGAGGCGCTCTTCCCCGGCCTCCTCGACAGCGTCCTCGCTGCGGCCGCGGCCGAGGCGGCCCGGCTCGCGTCCTGAGCCGCGGCGCGTGAGCCGGTGCGGCATCCGCCCGCTGGCCGGGGCCGTGATGGGCGGGTTACGCGACCTCACCGGCGGTCACGGGCGTGGGCGTGTTCTCGGCGGTCACCGTCACGCCTTCGGCGATGTTCTCCTCCGTCAGTACCAGGGGGCCGAACACCGGGCCGGCGGGCAGGTCGTAGCCGGGCGGGGCCTGGGTCTCCTGCCAGTAGTAGACGCCGGTCGGCAGGGTGCGCGTGCACGTCCCGTCGGCTCCGGTGGTGCAGGGGTCGCCGATCCCGGTGTCCGGGTCGCCGCCGGTGGGCTGGAGTCCCGGGATGCCGTTGGTCTCCTCCCAGAGCTGGAAGCCGGCGCCGGCCAGCGGGTTGCCGGTCGCCTCGTCCTCCTTGATCACCGTGACGTCACCGAGGGGCACACCGGGGCCCTCGCAGCCGGGAGTCCCGGCCTCGCAGTGCGGCGGAGGGCACCACCCCGGGCCGCCGGCCAGGGTGTGGTCCGGGCACCGGGCGGCACCCCCGGCAGCCAGGCTCGCGATGCCCGGCTGGTTCCGGACGGTTGTGACCGCCCCGGCCGCCGCCGCGGCGTACGAGGGCGTCGAAACCAGCAGCGCCGTCGTCGCCACCCCGAGGACCCAGGGCCGCCACCCGCTCCATGACCGACGGAATCCGTTCGGTGCCATGACACTCCATCCGCATACCGCTCCGGGGCATAACTCCAGCGACATGATCGGCCCGCGCGCGCGGGCTGGCCCGGCGACACTCCCGCATGAGGGCATTCCGCCCGGATCACCACCCGGAAGCACTTCCGCGACGTCCGTGACGGGGAGCCACGCGAAACGAGGTCGGGGGTGCCGCAGGATCTCCGCCCGCCGCGACACCGGGGGAGGGATGATCCGCGGCAGCCGGCCTAGGCCCGGCCCGAGTCCGCCGCGTCCAACAGGCCCTGCCAGTCCGGGATCTTCACCGAGCGGCGGCCCAGGGAGCGCCCCAGATCGGCCTCGGCCGCCTCGATGGCCAGCCACCCCGGCCACCGCACCGGGCGCAGACCCGCCGCCCGCAGGGCGTCCAGCGGGTCCCCGGGAAGGTCGCGCCGGGCCAGTGCCCCCGCGTCCTGGAGCAGGGAGGACACGGTCTCCTTGGCGCAGGGCCGGTTCGTGCCGATCACCCCGGTCGGGCCGCGCTTGATCCAGCCCGCCACGTACTCGCCGACCGAGGCCCGGCCCGCGCGCAGCACCCGGCCCGCCGCGTGCGGGACCGTACCCTTCGCGGGGTCGAAGGGCAGCCCGGTGAGCGGAACGCCCTTGTACCCCACCGAGCGCAGCACCAACTGCGCCTCGATGTCCTCGTGCACGCCCGTCCCCGTCACCCCGCCCCGGCCGTCCGGGGCGGTGCGCTCGAAGCGCATCCCGGTGACCCGGCCGTCCGGCCCGCCCAGGATCTCCACCGGCCGCAGGTAGAACCGCAGGGCGATCCGGCGCGGCCCCGCGTCCGGGCGGGCCCCGGACCAGCCGCGCAGCACCTCCAGGTTCCGCCGGGCCACCGCGGGCAGGGCGGCGGCCGCCTCCGGGTCGGCGTACACGGGGTCGAGGGCCAGTTCGGCCGGGTCGGCCCAGGTGTCCACGCCCGGCAGGGTGCCCAGTTCACGCAGCTCCTTGGTGGTGAACCTGCCCTGCGAGGGCCCGCGCCGGGCCACCATCGCCACCTCGCGCACCCCGCTCTCCGCGAGCGCGCCGAGCGCCGGCTGCGGCATGTCCGTCGGCGTCAGTTCGGCCGTGCCCCGGGCCAGGATCCGCGTCACGTCCACCGCGACGTTGCCCGCCCCGACCACCACCGCCGCATCCACGCCGGGCAGGTCGAAGACCTCGCCGGCGGCGTCCGGGTGCCCGCTGTACCAGGACACGAAGGCCGTGGCGGAGTGCACCCCGGTCAGCTCCTCACCGGGGATCCCCAGCATCCGGTCGCGGGCCGCGCCCACGCAGTAGACCACCGCGTGGTACAGCTCCAGCAGCCGGTCCGCGGGCAGCGCCTCCCCGCCGACCTCGACATTGCCGAGGAAGCGGATGCGCTCGTCCTCCAGCACGGTGCGCAGGCTGCCCTGGAGCGACTTGATCTTCTCGTGGTCCGGGGCGACCCCGTACCGGACGAGCCCGTAGGGGGCGGGGAGCCGGTCCAGCACGTCCACCCGTACCCCGGGCACCTCGCGCTGCTGCACCAGCGTCTGGGCCGCGTAGACCCCGCTGGGGCCCGATCCGACAACGGCGACTCGAAGCACGGCGGAGCTCCTCCCGCAGGTGGTCCCAGCATGACACCGGCCCCCCGCGGAGTCAGCCCATCGTGCGCATCCGGTGGATCTCGGCGCTCTGCGTGGCCACCACCTCGGTGGCCATCTCCTCCACCGCCACGTTGTTCCCGCCCGCCAGCGCCTCGCCGGCCATCGTCAGGGCGCCCTCGTGGTGGGCGGTCATCAGCTTCACGAAGAGCCGGTCGAAATCGGCCCCCCCGGCCGCGGTCAGATCCGCCAGCTGCCGCTCGGTCGCCATGCCCGGCATCGCTCCGTGGTCGTGGCCCTGCCCGTGCCCGCCGGAGCCCGCCGCCGGGGCCGGATGGAGGGCCAACCACTTCTCCATCGCGCCGATTTCGGGCTTCTGGGCCGCCGTGATCCGCTCCGCGAGCCGTTTGACCCCGTCCGCCGCGGCCCGCTCCGGGGCCAGCGCGCTCATCGTCAGCGCCTGCCGGTGGTGTTCGATCATGCGCGACACGTAAGCCTGGTCGGCGGCGTTCGGGCTGTCGTCCGGTTTCGCCTTCGCGGCCTCTTCGGGGGTGAGGTGACGGGCCTTCTCGCCCGGTCTGCCCGGCGCGACGACCGTGGCCCGTCCGTCGTCCGCCCGGTCCGTCCCCTGGTCCCCCTGGCAGCCGGAGAGCGTCAGCAGGAGGCCGGCGGCGGCCGCCACCACGGCGGCGAGCCGGACGGGCGGCGCCGGTAAGGCCCGGGGGCGGCCCCTGAGGTCTTTTGCCATGTCCATGAAGAGAAGATACTGCGGGGGTCCTGGTTCCGCTCCCTCGCGGGCGGAGCCGATCGGGCTCTCAAAGGAGGGCACAGTGACCTCGCTACACACCAGGCGGGTGCGGAACAGGAGGGTGGGGGTGGCCGTCGCCGCGGCCGGGCTCCTCACCACGCTCCTGACGGCCGGACCGGCGGCCGCGACCCCCGACCCGGGCGACTTGGCACCCGGCAGCGCGCATCAGCACGGCGCCGGCCTCGCCGAGGGCCGGGAACTCGCCCCGGGCGACATCCCCGGCCAGGACGAGATCGTGCACAGCGCCAACGTCAAGCCCCTGGCCAACATCCCCAGCAGCGACCCCGCGGGGATCAACACCGACCTGGCCTTCCAGGGCAGGTACGCCTACGCGGGCAGCTACAGCGGCTTCACCATCTACGACATCGCGAACCCGAAGGCACCGAAGACGGTCACCCAGGTGCTCTGCCCCGGCGGCCAGAACGATGTCTCCGTCCACGGCGACCTGCTCTTCCTGTCCACCGACTCCTCGCGCAGCGACGACTCCTGCAACAGCGTCTCGCAGCCCGCCACGGAGAAGTCCTCGTGGGAGGGCATCAAGATCTTCGACATCAAGGACAAGAAGAACCCCAAGTACATCAAGTCCGTCGAGACCGCCTGCGGTTCACACACCCACACCCTGGTGCCGGGCGACCGCGACCTCTACCTCTACGTCGCCTCGTACTCCCCGAACGAGGCCTTCCCCGACTGCAAGCCGCCGCACGACGGCATCTCGGTCGTGAAGGTCCCGAAGAAGGCGCCGGCGAAGGCCGCGGTCGTCGCCTTCCCGGTCCTCTTCCCCGACGGCGGCAACCCGGGCGCGCCCACCAACCCCGGCGTCTCCAAGACCACCGGCTGCCACGACATCACCGTGCTGCCGTCCAAGAACCTGGCCGCCGGAGCCTGCATGGGTGACGGCATCCTCTTCGACATCAGCAAGCCCGAGCAGCCACGGGTCATCGACCGGGTCCAGGACAACGTGAACTTCGCGTTCTGGCACTCGGCCACCTTCAACGAGCGCGCGAACAAGGTGGTGTTCACCGACGAACTCGGCGGCGGTGGCGGCGCCACCTGCAACGAGGCCACCGGTCCGAACCGCGGCGCCGACGGGATCTACGACATCACCGGCCGCGGGGACCAGCGCAAACTCGCCTTCCGCGGCTACTTCAAGATCCCGCGTCACCAGGCCGACACCGAGAACTGCGTGGCCCACAACGGCTCGCTGGTCCCGGTCGGCGGCGGCCGCGACATCATGGTGCAGGCCTGGTACCAGGGCGGCGTCTCCGTATGGGAGTTCACCGACTCCGCCCGGCCCAGGGAGATCGCCTACTTCGAGCGCGGACCGCTGACGACGGACCAGCTCGGACTCGGCGGGTCCTGGTCGGCGTACTACTACAACGGGCACATCTACTCGAACGACATCGTCAAGGGCCTCGACGTGCTGCGGCTCGACGACCGGCGCACCGAGAGCGCCCGGTGGGTGCGGATGGACCGGCTCAACGTGCAGACCCAGCCCGCGTACCACTGACCTCAGGGGCGCGACGGGTGCGAGGGGTGCGGAGGGGGTGAGGGAAACGTTCCGCCGGGCGGCCCGCCGTCCGGCGGAACGCCGAGCTCCCAGTCCAGCCCGTAGCGCTGGAACAGTTCCGCCCGCAGCCGCTGTGCCGGCATCGGGGCGCCGGGCAGCAGGATCGCCACGACCGCGCCCATCAGCAGGGCCCGCAGCAGCGGATAGTCCGTGTCCGGGTCCGCCGAGCCGTACCGGACGACGGTGTCCCGCAGCAGCTCCGCCAGCCGTTGCTGCTCGGGGCACTGCACGAAGCCCTCGGCCGTGAGGATGCCCGCCATGTGCGTGCGCATCAGCAGGGGTTCGTCCCGGGCGAGCCCCAGGACCGCGTCGACGGCACGCGCGAGCCGTTCGCGCCCGCACTCGCTGCGGGGCTCCCGCTCCAGCGCGGCGTACAGGGTGAGGTGCATCAGCCGGTGCACCGCGGACTGCAGCAACTGCCGTTTGCCCGGGAAGTAGTACGAGACCAGGCCGCGTGCCGCGCCCGCCCGGTCGGCGATGTCGCCGAGCGTCGTGGCCTCGTAGCCGTGCTCGGCCACGAGTTCGACCGTGGACTGCAGCAGCCGCTCCCGGGAACGTCTGCGCAATTCTTCATTGACCGATGCGCTGCGCGGGGACATGCTTACTCCTGCGTTGACTGGCTCCTGGCCAATATACTCAGCGCAGGGTGTCGCCTGCTCTGGGTGACACGGGGGATCATCCAGGGCAGGCACGCCGTACCCTCACTGTTCCACCGGGCCGCAGCCGCGTTCGCGGACGGGCACGGACGTCGCGAGAGCCACCAGGGCCACTCCCAGCAGCCAGCCCGCCAGCACGTCCGACGGCCAGTGCACCCCGAGGTACACGCGGGTGAAGCCGACTCCGAGCACCGAGACCACGGCCACCGCCCAGGCGGCCACCACCCAGGGGACCGGCACCCGGCCCCGGGCCGGGCGGGGGAGCAGCCACAGGAGCAGTCCGCACACCACCGTCGCGGTCATGGCGTGGCCGGACGGGTAGGCCGCGTACTGCGCCGAGTCCACCGGATCCGGCCACACCGGACGCTCCCGCCCCACCAGTGCCTTCAGCCCCTGCTGCAGCGCCGAGGCCGCCAGCGTCACCAGGGCCACCCGCAGCGCCCGCCCCCGGTCGCCCCGCCACCACAGCAGCGCGCAGGCGACCGCCGCCAGCGCCCGCATGGTCCAGGGGTCCCACACCCAGTCGCTGAGCACCTGCATCAGGTGCGTGACCCCGGGGTGGGTGACGGCGTGGACGTGGAGATCCCGGGCGACCCGTTCGTCGTAGGCGAGCAGCGGCCGCCACTGCGCGACCACCAGCGCCGTCAGCACCGCCCCCAGCAGGGCGCAGCCGATACCCGTCCACCGCAAGTGATCGTTCCGCATGTGGAGATCCTTGCACCGCCACCCGCCGGGCGGCGTGGGGCGGCGCCGGGGCGTACCTACTGGGCGAGGGCGCTCAGCCCCGGTACGAAGGCCACCAGCAGCGGGATCGCCGGGACCAGCGTGGCCAGCGCCGTCAGCCGCAGCCGGCGGCCGGGGGAGAGCCGGGGCGCCGCCGACAGCAGCCTGCGCACCCGCTGCGGAACGTGCGCGTGCTCGGGCGAGGAGGCCCCGAACACCCCCCGGTCCTCGTTGAGTCCGACCAGGGCCAGCGCGATCGTCAGCCGTCCGAACCGCCGGGAGGCCATGTCGTCGGCGGCCATCTCCACCAGCCGGTGCATCTCCGCCTCGAACGCCGCGAAGACCGGAACCTGCGGGAAGCCCCTGGCCAGCGCCCGCGAACAGTGCAGCAGCCAGTCGTGCCGGGCCGTCGCGTGCCCCTGCTCGTGCGCCAGCACCGCGTCCAGCTGGCTGCCTTTCAGCCGGCCCAGCGCCGCCGTCGTGACCACCAGCTGCGGGGCCGCTCCCGGCAGCCACCAGGCGTCCGGCCGGGGACCCTCCAGGACGACGAGCCGCGCGCCCGCCGGGTCCTCCCCGGGCAGCAGCGGGGCCCGTACCAGCAGTTCGCTGCCCTGCGCTCGCCGCCGGGCCCGTGCCCGCAGCACCTCACCGGTCAGCATCGCCCCGGTCCACAGCCCGCCGCCCGCCAGCACGAGCGCGGTGACGGCGGCCCAGGGCCCGCCGGCCGGGCCGAGGGCGTAGGCGTCGACCACCCCGTGCGGGGCGGAGGCGAACAGCCGGCCCCGGACCTCCTGCCAGGCGGCCGCCGAGCTCAGCAGCATCGACAGCCCGAAGCACAGGAGCACGGCGCCGACCACGCACTGCCACACCCACAGGGCGACGACCGGCTCACGCTCGGGCCACCGGGCCCGGGCCAGCAGACGGGGGGCGAGCACCGCGGTCAGGGCGCCGAGCAACAGGAGAACGGCGGGGACCATCATGGCCGCCAGCCTATGAGCGAGGGACTACCTGCGGGTACGTCCTCGGGCCATTGGTGACGCAGGACACGTCCGCCGGCTCCGTCACATCGTGAGCAGCATGGCCAACATCCCCATTCCCATGGCGAGTCGGCAGGCGCGGACGAGTTCGGTGGGCCCGCCCCGGCCGGCGGCCGGCCGCGAGGACGCGGCGTCGCCCGCGGCGATCAGCCGGGTCCCGCCGAGCATCACGTACCCGGCGTAGTAGAGGAGCAGCGCGCCGGTCAGCAGGGGCGGCCCGGCCGCCTGGGCGTGCTCCGGCCCGTGCTCCGGCCCGGACCCGGCCATCAGGGTCATGTAGACCATCGTCAGCGAACCCACCAGGTGGTGCGTGTGGTGCGGTCTGCCCCGCAGCAGCCACAGGGCGTGCAGGGCCGCGCCGCAGAAGACCACACCCAGCACCGGCGCCCGCCACCCGTCGCCGCGCCCGCCGAGGGGCACGGCCATCAGGGCCATCCCGAATCCCATCACCGCCTCCCCGGCGGCGCCGCCGTCCGAACCCCGCGCCCGCCGCAGGCAGTACGCACCGCTCACCGCGCACAGCAGCACCAGCAGCCAGGAGGAGACGGAGGTGGTGGGGGACGTGGCGGAACCGTGCACGGCGGAACCTCCCGGTTCGTCGGCGTCACGGGGAGAGATGCCCCTCTCACACCACCCTCACGCGGCTCCGGGATACGCTCTCCCTGCCTTCCAGGCATGTCATATGCCGCCGTACTGAACGGAGCGCCCGATGTCGACCGCCCAGCCCGCCGCCCTGAGTTTCCGAAGTGCCGTCGAGGCGGACGTGCCGGAACTGGTGGAACTCGTCGAGTCCGCCTACCGCGGGGACGCGAGCCGGGCCGGCTGGACCACCGAGGCCGACTACCTGGACGGGCAGCGCACCGACCCGGACGGGGTCCTCGCCGTCATCGCCGCCCCGGACGGGGTCCTGCTCGTCGTCGAGCGCGCGGGCGAGCTCGTCGCCTGCTGCCAGCTCGAACACCGCGACGACCACGTCTACTTCGGGATGTTCGCCGTCCGCCCCGGCCTCCAGGGCGCGGGCCTCGGCAAGGAGATCCTGGCCGAGGCCGAGCGCCGCGCCCGCGAGACGTGGGGCGCCAAGGAGATGCGGATGACGGTGGTGCACGTACGGGAGGACCTCATCGCGTACTACGTGCGCCGCGGCTACCGGCGCACCGGCGAGCTGAGCCCCTTCCCCTACGGTGACGAGCGCTTCGGCGTCCCGCTCCGCGAGGACCTGGCCTTCGAGCTGCTGGTCAAATCGCTCTGAGCCGGAGACGGAGACGGATCCGGACCCGTATCCGGACCCGTATCCGTAGCTGTATCCCGTGCCGGGCCGCCGCCGTCAGGCGGTGAAGCGTCCCGTGCTGCGGATCTCCGGGAAGTCCGTGGCGGCGCCGTCCAGTCCGAGCGCCCGCGCGAGCCGCAGCAGGTCCAGGGTGTCGACCGCCCTGCCCGTCACGCGCAGGCCCGCCGCGTGCGCCGCGTCCACCGTCTCCAGGCTGAGCCGGTGGATGTCCACGGCGACCGTCGCGGCGCCCGCGGCCAGCGCCCGGTCCACGACGGACCCGGCTCCGCCGCCGGGGGAGGCCGCGTACAGGACGGTCCGTACGCCCGGCACCAGCCGGGCCGTCTCGGCGAGCACCGCCTCCTGGGTGGAGGCCACCTCCACCCGGGAGGTCAGGTCGTGGCGCAGGATCAGCTCCGCGAGCACCGCGGCAGTGGCCAGGTCGGCGACGAAGGCCTGGAGCGGCACCCCGACCGCGTCCAGGACCTCCTCCAGGACCGGCACGTGCTCGCCCTGACCGGCGTCCAGCTCGCGCAGCTCGGCCAGGGTCAGATCGGCGACGGCCCCCGAGCCGTCGGTGGTCCGGTCCACCTCGGGGTCGTGCACGGCGACGAGGGCTCCGTCCTTGCTCAGGCGCAGATCCAGAGCGATGACGTCCATGCCGCAACGTTCCGCTCGGAGGTACGACCGCAGGGTGTTCTCCGGTTCGACACCCATGACCCCGCGGTGACCGATGGTGAGGAAAGTCAAGGTTCTCTCGCTTCCGTCGACGGCGGCTCCCCGCGCGGCTTCGGTGTCCCGACCGGCCGCGCGCGATGAGGTCGCATGCTAGTGCGCCGCGGGTGCGAAGGGACCGGGCGTGCACGGCCCCGGAGGAGCGCCCCGGCCGCTTCCCGCCAGGGTTGTGCGCCCCACCGGGACCGGCGCCGCGCCTGTCGCGTCACCCGGGCGTGGGCGCGTCCCCGTCGGCTTGACGGCCCGGGTCCTCCTGGGCGCCGGCCAGCCCGTCCAGGTCGGTGAGCAGGGCCTCGGCGAGCTCCAGTTCGGCCAGGTGCTGCCGTTCGCTCCAGCGCAGCGCGAGGGCCGGGAAGGTCCATTCCGGGACGCCGCTCGCGTGCTCCATGGCCTCCCGTACGGCGGCCAGCTCGCCCCGGGTCCGCTCCAGATGCTCGCCGACCATCGCGCGCAGCCGCTCCGGCTCGGCCAGGTGGCCGAGCCAGATCCGCAGCAGCAGCCCGTGCTTGAGCACGGGGGGCCCGGCCTCGCCGGTGTCGGCGGCCCAGCCGGCCAGCGCCTCGCGCCCCGCGTCGGTGATGGCGTAGCGCCGCTTGGCCCGCGCCTCCTCGGGTCCCGAGCGCACGGAGGCCGCGTAGCCCCGTTCCTCCAGACGGCGCAGCTCCGCGTAGATCTGGCTGATGGCCGGTGACCAGTAGAAGAAGCGCAGGGAGGAGTCCGCCCACTTCTTCAGCTCGTAGCCGGTGCGCTCGCCGGGGAAGGAGAGCAGGCCCAGAACGGCCCACGCGGTCGGCGGCAGCTCTTGCTTCTTCGACTCCTGACTACTAGTCATATTTCGAATTGAAGTGAGACCGGGTACGCGACGCAACCCTGGAGGCACAGTGAAATTCTCCGTGATCTTCGAAGCCCAACTTGCCGACCCGACGGTGGAACGGGAGCACCGGCTCTTCCGTGACTGCGTCGAGCAGGCCGTGCTCGCCGAACGCATGGGATTCGACCGGATCTGGGCGGTCGAGCACCACTCGCTCAAGTGGTACGCCCACATGAGTGCCCCCGAGATCTTCCTGACCTGGGTCGCGGCCAGGACGAACACCATACGCATCGGTCGCGGCGTCGTGTGCATGCCCTTCAACTTCAACCACCCGGTGCGGGTCGCCGAGCGGGCCGCCATGCTCGACCTGCTCTCGGGCGGGCGCCTCGACCTCGGGGCCGGGCGGGGCGGCACCGAGCAGGAGACCTCGCTGTGCGGGGTGGACCGGGACCGCACCACGGCCGAGGTCGAGGAGGCCCTGCGGATCATCGGCAGCGCCTGGCAGGAGGAGGAGCTGGAGTACCACGGCGAGCTGATCGACATCGACCCGCACCCGATCCTGCCGCGGCCGCGGCAGACCCCGCATCCGCCGCTGTTCCTGGCGTGCAGCCGGGGCGAGACCCTGGTCCAGGCGGCCGAGCTGGGGATCGGGGCGCTGGTGATGGGCTTCGCCGGCCCGGAGTCCATCGCGCGGATGCGGTCCGTCTACGACGCCGCGATCGCCGGGCGCGACGGGAGCCGGTTCGTGTCCACCGTGGTCAACGACCACTTCTCCGTGCTGTGCCCGACCATCGTGCTCGACGACCGGGAGGAGGCGCGCCGGATCGGCACCCGCGGGCAGCGGTTCTTCGCCCAGTCCATCGGTCACTGGTACGGCGGGGCCGGCGTCCCGGACGAGGCCGTGGTGGCGGGCGCCGACGAGGCCGCGGAGATGCGCAGGGCCGCCGAGCAGGTGGTGGCCCGGCTGCACGAGCTGGACATCCCGGTCCGGCCGGCCTCGACGGCCACGTTCAACGCCGACCACGCCTACGGGACCGCCGACGAGGCCATCGCGTACGTGGAGCGGCTGAGGGAGGCGGGCGCCGACGAGATCATGTGCCTGATCCAGATGGGCACGGTGGGGCAGGAGGCCTGCCTGGAGACCCTGAGGCAATGGGGCAAAAAGGTTATTCCGTACTTCCGGGGTGTGTGACGGGTGTGTGATGTGCGCCCCATGCCGGCCGTCGGGCTCCGTCCGCCCCGGCCCGGCCGGCGGGCGGCCGCCGGCCGGGAAGCCTTGGCGCAATTGGGCGGAGTGGTCGGTTCCGCGCTGACGAACGGGAAGACTTCCGGTGAAATGGGGGGTCGCGCAGGATAATTTCCGGAGTTCCCTCTTGAGGGGGAGAGCCTCGCGCGCATACTCTGCCCATACGTGAGGTTCTCCTGTGGAGGAAGTGACATGACGGAAACTCTTGTGCCCGGTACCGGCGGCGCCGTGATAACCGCTGGAGCGCGGGTGGTCGACCACCCCGCGTGGCCCGAGCTCAAGGCCGCCGTGGAGGAGATCCGGCCCTGGCAGGCCAAGGACGGCTCCATCGACTTCGAGGTCGAGGGCGCGCACGGCCGTGCCACCGTCCTGGCCGCGGTGGAACGTGTGATCACGGCGGTCGAGGCGCTGTCGCCGCTGCTCCCGCACGCGGCCGCGTACCACCGGGCCCTCGTCGCCGACCTGCGCAAGTGGGCCGCGGACGACTTCAAGGTGCCGGACTTCCTCGACTCCCTGCTGGCCTTCCACCCGGCCGCCGAGCGCGCGGACGGGCTGCAGCACCTCGTCGTCTTCCCCATGTACACCCAGAACGGCAACCTGGACCGCAACCTGGAAGCCGTCGTGCTCAAGATGGTGTGGCCCGAGTGGCTCGCCGAGCTGGAGCGCACCCGGTACGACAACCCGCTCTTCCTCGGCATCACCTTCGAGGACTTCACGCCGGGCTACGACACCCACTCCGCCGTGCTCTTCCCGGAGACCATCGCCGTGCGCGAGGCCCCCGAGCGCTTCACCTGGGGTGGCATCTTCTGCGACCGCGAGGCCGCCCGCTACCGCAAGGTGACCGAGGCCGCCGTCGACATCCTGGGCATCGACCTGCCCGAGGACATCGCCCGCATGGTCGAGGACCAGGAGCGCTGCGAGAAGGCCTTCGTCCTGTGGGACATGGTCCACGACCGCACCCACAGCCACGGCGACCTGCCGTTCGACCCCTTCATGATCAAGCAGCGCCAGCCGTTCTGGATGTACGGACTGGAGGAGCTGCGCTGCGACCTCACCGCCTTCAAGGAGGCCGTGAAGCTGGAGTCCGAGGGCAACGAGCACGGCCGTGACGTGCAGTACGCCGTCCTCTTCGACCGGATGTTCCGCTTCCCGGTCTCCGGTGACCGCAACCGCAACTACGACGGCCTCGGTGGCCAGCTGCTCTTCGCCTACCTCCACAAGCACGACGTCGTGCGCTGGACGGACAACAAGCTGAAGATCGACTGGATGCGCGCCCCGCAGGTCACCAACCAGCTGTGCGCCGAGATCGAGGACCTGTACCGGGCCGGCATCGACCGCCCGAAGCTCGTGCACTGGTTCAAGGCGTACGAGCTGGTCTCCACCTACCTCGCCCCGCACCCGGGTTCCAAGTGGGCCAAGGGCCCCGACGCCCTGGACCTGACGCAGCCGCCGCGCAAGCTCGTGGACGACGTGCTTCCGGACGAGTTTCCGCTCAGCATGTTCTTTGAGGCGCTCGCCAAGAAGCTCAAGGGGACGATCGCCGCGACCAAGGGCATTACCGCCCTGAACGCAGAGCAGGCCGAGCGAGTTGCCGCGTGAGCACTCGCCCACAGGAGGCTGCACAGATGAACGGCTCCGGGAACGGCAACGGAAAGCTGCACGGAGCGGTGGTGGCGGTGGCCGGGGCCGGCGGGCCCGCAGGCCGCGCCACCCTGCTCCGCCTCGCCGAGGCGGGTGCGGTGGTCATCGCGTCGGACGCCGATCCGGCGCGGCTGGCGGAGGCCGTGGACGCGGCACGCTACGCCCACGGTGGCGCCACCATCACCGGTGACACCGTGGACCTGCTCGACCTGGACGCCACCAAGGCCTGGGCCGAGCAGACCGAGAAGGAGTTCGGCCGGATCGACGGCCTGGTGCACCTCGTCGGCGGCTGGCGCGGCAGCAAGACCTTCACCGATACGGACCTCGCGGACTGGACCTTCCTGGAGAAGCTCCTCATCCGCACGGTCCAGCACACCTCGCTGGCCTTCCACGACGGGCTGCTGCGCAGCGACCGCGGCCGCTACGTGCTGGTCAGCCAGTCCGGGGCGCACAAGCCGGTCGCCAACAACGCCGCGTACAACGCGGGCAAGGCCGCGGCCGAGGCCTGGACCCTGGCCATGGCGGACTCCTTCCGCAAGGCGGGGGGTGACGAGGGTCCCGGCGCGGCAGCTGCGATCCTGGTCATCAAGGCACTGGTGCACGAGGCGATGCGCGCCGAGCGTCCCAATGCGAAGTTCGCGGGCTTCACCGACGTGACGGAGCTGGCCGAGGCCATCGCCGGCGTCTGGGAGCGGCCCGCCATCGATGTGAACGGACAGCGTCTGTGGCTCACTCCGCAACCGTGAGAACCGAGGCAGGGAAGACCGACGCCCGGCGCCACCACGACCCGGCGGTGCGCGGGTTCGCGAGCGACAACTACGCGGGAGTGCATCCGGAGGTCCTGGCGGCCGTCGCGCTCGCCAACGGCGGCCACCAGGTCGCCTACGGCGAGGACGACTACACCGAACACCTGCAGAAGGTCATCCGCAGCCACTTCGGGCCGTACGCGGAAGCCTTCCCGGTCTTCAACGGCACCGGCGCGAACGTCACCGCCCTCCAGGCGATGACGGACCGCTGGGGTGCCGTGATCTGCGCCAAGAGCGCCCACATCAACGTGGACGAGGGCGGCGCGCCCGAGCGGATGGCGGGCCTCAAGCTGCTCGCCGTACCGACCCCGGACGGCAAGCTCACCCCCGAGCTGATCGACCAGGAGGCCTGGGGCTTCGAGGACGAGCACCGGGCGATGCCGCAGGTCGTGTCGATCACCCAGAACACCGAGCTGGGCACGGTCTACACCCCGGACGAGATCCGGGCGATCTGCGAGCACGCCCACGGGCTCGGCATGAAGGTCCACCTCGACGGTGCCCGGATAGCCAATGCCGCGGCCTCCCTCGACGTGCCGATGCGCGCCTTCACGAACGCGGTGGGCGTGGACGTGCTGTCGTACGGCGGCACCAAGAACGGCATGATGTTCGGCGAGGCCGTGGTGGTGCTCAACCCGGACGCGGTCCGGCAGATGAAGCACATCCGCAAGATGTCCATGCAGCTCGCGTCCAAGATGCGCTTCGTGTCGGTGCAGCTGGAGGCCTTGCTCGCCAAGGACCTGTGGCTGCGCAACGCCCGGCACGCCAACGCGATGGCGCAGCGGCTCGCCGCCGGCGTGCGCGAGACGGACGGCGTGGAGATCCTCTACCCGGTGCAGGCGAACGCGGTGTTCGCGCGGCTGCCCCATGAGGTCTCGCGGCGGCTGCAGAAGCGTTACCGCTTCTACTTCTGGGACGAGGCCGCCGGCGACGTCCGCTGGATGTGCGGTTTCGACACCCAGGAAGAGGACGTGGACGGCTTCCTCCAGGCGCTGAAGGAAGAGCTGGCGCGCTAGCCGACACCTCGCGGAAATCTGCATAGCTATACTCTCGACCGTAAATCTATTGATCTGCGGTCGGGGGTTTGCCTATGCTCCGGCCATGCAGCTGATCCAACAGAGCCCCGATATTCACGCCTACTTGGCGTCCGACGAGGCGATCGACCACTGGAATCCGGTCGTACAGGAAACCGCCGACACCCTGTGGTCCGCCAGCGGTGACGCATATTCATACGCCGAGGCCGCCTTCGAGTTCGTCCGCGACACCATCCCGCACTCGGGTGACTCCGGCGACCCGCGCGTCGCCTGGCGCGCGTCCGACGTCCTCGGTACGCGCAACGGGATCTGCTACGCCAAGTCGCACGCCCTCGTCGCCCTGCTGCGCGCCCAGGGCATCCCGGGCGCCCTGTGCTACCAGCGCCTCGCCGACGACGACGGAACGAACCCGGTCGTCCACGGCCTGGTCGCCCTGCGGCTGCCCGGTGGCGCGCGCTGGTCCCGCCTCGACCCGCGCGGCAACAAGCCCGGAGTGGACGCCCGGTTCGACCTCGACCAGGAACGACTGGCCTTCCCCGTACGCCCCGAACTCGGCGAGATCGACTACCCCGAGCTCTACGCCGCCCCGCACCCGGCCGCGCTCAAGGCCCTTCGGGAGTCCGCGGACCGGCCGCAGCTGTGGCGGAACCTGCCGACGGCTCTGTAGCCCCGGTGCGGGCGGGCCGTCCGGGCTGCCCGGGCTCCCGCACCACCGTCAGGGCGTGCAGCAGCGCCGACGCGAGCAGCAGTCCGGCGATCCCGGTCAGCAGCGCCGCCGCGGGCGCGTCGGCCGCGACCCCCACCAGGGCCGCCCCGGTCGACGCCGCCGTCACCTTCAGCCCCGCGCCCAGGGTGAACACCTGGGTCCGCACCCCGTCCGGCGCGTACCGCGCGCGGATCCGCAGCGTGGCCGTGAGCAGCGGCCCGTCGCACACCCCGGCGACCGCGAACAGCGCCGCCGTCACGGCCGCCGACGGGGCGAACGCGGCCGCCGCGAGAGCAGCCCCGGTCCCGGCCAGCGCCCACCGCACCAGCCGGCCGGACTCCACGGACGTGATGCGGCCCAGCGTGAGCGAGCCGCCCAGCGCGCCCACCGCGAACGCCGTCATCAGCACGCCCCCGCCGCCCGGGCTGCCGAGCTCCGTGGCCAGCAGCACCGAGACGGTGGTGAGCGAGCCGATGCCCACGAAGCCCAGGGTCGTGGCCGAGGTGACCGCCCGCAGCTCACGGACCCGCCACAGGGCCGCCAGCCCCGCGCCCAGCCCCGCCCGGGGAGCGCCCGGGACCGGGCCCGCGCCCTGGTCCTCGTACGGGAGGGTGGCCGCCAGCGCGGCCGCCAGGGCTCCGGACGCCGCCAGGACGGCCATGGCGGGCCCGGCCGAGCCCAGCGCCGCGACCAGGCCGACCGCCGCCGGCGCGGTGACGGCCGCCGCGTTGTAGGTCGCGGCGTCCCAGCCGTACGCCCGGTCCCGCCCGGGTCCTGCCGGAACCAGGCCGGTGATCAGGCTGGACAGCCCGCCCGTCACCATCGGCCCGCAGGAGCCGCCGAGCACCGCCACGGCCAGCACCAGCGGTACGGGGGCCCGGCCGAGCAGGACGGTCAGCGCCGCGACGGCCGTCGCGAACCCGGCCAGGGCGCCGACGTGGAACGGGCGCGGCCGGCGGGCCCGGGCCGCCGCGGCGCCCGCGAGCGGGGCCGCCAGGACGTGCGGGGCCAGCCAGGCCGTCAGGACGAACGCCCCGTGCGCCGCGCTCCCGGTGCGCTCCAGGGCCAGCAGCACCACGGCCATGCCCATGCCCTCCGAGGCGATGCGCGCGGCCAGTGCCGCCGCCAGGTACCGCCCGAATCCGCTCATGGACCCCTCCCCGGTATGCTGTAACGAGATAGACGCACAAGACGTTACGTCATACGCGTGTAGGGCGAAAGGATGTGGGGATGGCCGACGTGCGGGACGGCTTCTCGGCGGCCCGGAGGCTGATCGACCTCGCCGAAGCGGTCCGGGCGGCCCCCGAACTGCCGCGCGCCGAGCTCGCGGAGCTGCTCGCCGGGCACGGGGAGCGTCCCGCCGACCTCACGGAGGAGGCGTTCCCCGAGGCGAGCGCGGCCGAACTGCGCGCCGCGGCCCGGCGGATGGGGGAGGTGCTCGGGGAGAGCGATGAGGACCGCGCCGCCGAGGCCCTCAACGAGCTGTTCGCGGAGTACGGCACCCGCCCCCGCCTGACCCGGCATGACGGCCATCCCTGGCACCTGCACGTGGACCGGGGCGAGGAGGCCGGCTGGGGCGACTGGTTCCTCGCCTCGGGTGCCCTCGCGCTCGCCCGACTGCTCACGGAGTACGGGCGGATCGCCTGGGGCGCCTGCGCCGCGGCCGGCTGCGGGCGGTTCTTCCTCGCCACCGGGCCGGGCAGCGCGCGCCGCTACTGCTCCGGCAGTTGCGCCACGCGGGCGCGGGTCGCGGCCCACCGCCGCCGGAGACGGGAGGGGGCGGGGGGCTGATAGGAAACTTTCTTGTCAGACATCGTTGTCACTTGGCATGGGCATGAGTATCTTCGGGCCACCGGAACCCCTCCCACCGGAAGGCCCCCCATGCGTTTCGGAATCCCCGCCGGCCTCACCGCCCTCGCCCTCGGCCTGGCGATGACCCTGATCCCCCTCCCCACGCTCGCGGCGCCCGCGGCTCCGGCCGCCCCTACCGCCGCTCCCGCGGCCCCCGCGAAGTTCGCCCACCCCGGAGTCCTGAACAGCCGCGCCCAACTGGACTTCGTACGCACCCAGGTGCAGGCCGGCCGGCAGCCCTGGAAGGCGGCCTACGACCAGATGCTGACCAGCAGGTACGGCTCACTCTCGCGCACCCCCCGGCCGCGCGAGGTCGTCGAGTGCGGCTCCTACTCCAACCCGGACAACGGCTGCTCCGAGGAGCGCGAGGACGCCATCGCCGCGTACAGCCACGCGCTCGCCTGGTACGTCACCCGGGACGCCAGGTACGCGAAGAAGTCGATCGAGCTGATGGACGCCTGGTCCGCGAAGATCAAGGACCACACCAACAGCAACGCGCCGCTGCAGAGCGGCTGGGCGGGCTCGACCTGGCCGCGCGCCGCCGAGATCGTCAAGCACACGTACACCGGCGGCTGGCCGAACCAGGGGCGCTTCGCGCGCATGCTGCGCGACGTCTACCTGCCCGAGGTGATCGGCGGGAGGCCGAACAGCAACGGCAACTGGGAGCTGATCATGATGGACGCGGCCGTCGGCATCGCGGTCCACCTCGACGACCGCGCGAGCTACGACCGGGCGATGGCCGTCTACCTGGGGCGCGTCCCCGCCTACTTCTACCTGGCCGCCGACGGCGCGCAGCCCGCGTACCCGCCGCGCTCGTCCATCGACACGCGCGCCGAGCTGATCGACTACTGGCACGGCCAGAGCACCTTCGTGGACGGACTCGCCCAGGAGACCTGCCGCGACTTCGGCCACACCGGCATGGGGATCGCCGCGGCCATGCACGTCGCCGAGACCTCACGGATCCAGGGCCGCGACCTCTACCCGCAGTTCAAGGACCGGTTCCGGCACGCGCTGGGCTTCCACGCGACCTACGAACTCGGCGCGGCCGTGCCCTCGTGGCTGTGCGGCGGGAAGCTGACCACGGGCATCGGCCCGGCCACCGAGGTCGGCTACAACGCCCTGCACACCCGGCTCGGCATCACCCTGGAGAACACCCGCAGGCTCACCGAGGGCCGCCGCCCGGCGGGCACCGAGAACCACTTCGAGGCCTGGGAGACCCTGACGCACGCCGACAATCCGAGCTGAGGTCACGGGCTCTTGGATCCGTCAAGCCACGAGATCCAGCGGCATGACGGGACGCGGCCGGCGAGGCGTACTGGAGGGGACCATTCCGGCATCCCTCACGAGGAGAACGGCCATGACCCACCCCTTTCGCACCCGACGCCTCGCCCTGCTCGTAGCCTCGACCGCCATCGCCGCAGGAGGTGTGCTCGTACCCACGACCGCCCTCGCCGCCACCCCGACGGCGGCGCACCAGGTCGTGGCGGACGGCGCCGGCGGGGTCCGCGTCCCGGACGGGGGGCAGCAGTGGCAGTGCTTCGCCGCCCCGTGCGAACCCCCCGGCGGCACCGGCCCGGAAACGGACGGTCACGACGGGTGGGACCACCACGGCAAGGGAGGCCACGACAAGTGGAACCGCCACGACAAGTGGGGCGAGCACCGTCCCGGCAGGAACGACGACGGCGGGGTGCACGTCCCGGAGGGGGAGCCGCAGTGGCAGTGCTTCGCCGCTCCGTGCGAGCCCCCCACCGGTGCCCGGCACTGAGTGCCGGGTACCCGGGCTACCGCCTCGGCCTCCAGGACCCGGTGGTGGTCCGGGAGGCCGACGTCATGGGCGGAGGGGATCAGCCGGCCTCGCGGACCTCGGCCGCCGTCGGCGCGGTGCCGCCCAGGTGGGCCGGGAGCCACCACGAGTCGTCGGCGCCCTTCGGCTTGTCCGGGTAGGCGCGCTGCGCGGCGTCCAGCAGCTCCTGCACGCGCTCGCGCAGCCGGCGGGTGATGGCGCCGGCGTACTGGTCGGCCGGGGCCTCCACGGGCTCGCCCACGCGCATCGTCACCGGGATGTGGCTGCGCTTGAGGTTCTTCGGGCGGCCCTTGGTCCACAGCCGCTGGGTGCCCCACAGCGCCACCGGGATCAGCGGGACCCCGGCCTCCTGCGCCATGCGCGCGGCGCCCGACTTGAAGCTCTTGAGCGTGAAGGACTGGGAGATCGTCGCCTCGGGGAAGACGCCGATGATCTCGCCGGCCCGCAGCGAGTCCAGGGCGTGCTGGTAGGCGGCCTCACCCTGCTTGCGGTCGACGGGGATGTGCTTCATCGCGCGCATCAGCGGGCCGGACACCTTGTGCCGGAACACCGACTCCTTGGCCATGAAACGGACCAGCCGCTTCTGCGGCCGCGCCGTCAGGCCGGCGAAGATGAAGTCGAGGTATCCGATGTGGTTCGACACCAGGACCGCACCGCCCTTGCGGGGGATGTTCTCGGTGCCCTGCATGTCGATACGGATGTCCAGCGCGCGGAAGAGTCCGTGCGCGGCGCCGATCACGGGAGGGTAGACGAGCTCAGCCATGGTGGGGAGACCCCGCTTTCTGCCTGGGGAGGTGCTCCCGGCCGGAAGTTACGGAAGCGTAGGTACGCGACCATGGGGATCGTGCCCCATACGCGGCCCGCTGGCCAGTCCAGAAGCCCCTGCTAGGGGAGATTCTCATCACGCCGGGAATGTCGGGGGCCCGTGGGGCGCTCCGATTCACGGACGGGCGTACGAGGATGGTGTACGCGGACGAATACGGCGAGGGGAGCGCGGGGTGCCAGGGCAGGAAGACGCGCCGACCCGGCTGGGCGCGGCCGAACTGGGTGCGGAACCGGGGGAGCGGGCCAGCCTGGTGCAGTTCTCCAGCGCCTTCTGCCAGCCCTGCCGGGCCACGCGGCGGATCCTCGCCGAGGTCGCCGCGATGGTGGACGGGGTGGCGCACATCGAGATCGACGCGGAGGAGCGGCTCGAACTGGTGCGGGCCCTCGGGATCGAGAAGACCCCGACCGTGCTGGTCCTGGACTCGGCCGGCCGGATCGTGCGGCGGGCGGCCGGAATGCCGCGCAAGGTGGACGTGATCGCCGCCCTCGGGGCCGCCGTATGACGCGCGGCCCGGCAGCCGGGCGGCCCGACGCGGCGGGGCCGGGGGCGCCGGTGCGCGCGCCCGCACACAGCGTGACGCGCCTGACATCTGCCCGATCTCGCTTGACTGCGTCCACGGGAGATCGCCACGCTGGCCGTATGCGGTATGAACTCCTGCTCTACGGGCGGGTCCATGTGGACCTCGTCCGCCACGCGAGCGCGCGCTGTCGGGGCCACTGAACAGCCCGGCCCCCGATCCCCGACAGTGCCCGCGCTTCCCGCGGCAGAAGGCAGAACCCTGATGACTGCTCCGACAGTCCCGACGGTCCCGATCGTCTCCACGGCTCCGTCCCCCCGTTCCCCCCTCTCCCCCCGTTCCGGCGCCGGAACGGCCACCGACACGGCCCGCACCGGCTCGCCCGAGCTGCTGCGCTCGGTCTTCCGGCAGCACGCCGCGGGGGTCGCCGTGATCACCGCCGAGGACGGCGGCCGCCCGGTGGGGTTCACCGCCACCTCGCTCAACTCCGTCTCCGCCGATCCGCCGCTGCTGTCCTTCGCGATCTCCACCGGGGCCTCCAGCTGGCCCGCGCTGCGCGACAGCGAGTACCTCGGCGTCCACATACTCGGCGAGCACCAACGGGAGCTGGCGGGCCTGTTCGCCCGGAGCGGAGCCGACCGCTTCGGCCCGCCGACCGGCTGGGCCGCCGGCCCGCACGGGGTGCCGGTGCTGGACGGCGTACTGGCGTGGCTGGTCTGCCGGGTGGTCGCGCGTGTGCCCGCCGGCGAACATCGTGTGATCATCGCTGAGGCGGTCGTCGGGGATCCGGCCGGGGAAGGCCGCCCCCTGCTGTACCACCAGGGGCGCTTCAACGCGTTGCGCGACTGAATCGTCCCTGCTTGGAAGGGGCGGGTGGCGTTGGGCAGATCACAGTTCACCAGCCTTGCGACTTGGCGGGACCCACGGTGTACTGACGAGTAACATTCCCTTCGGAGCGCGGGCCGCCCCGACCGGGATCCGCCCGACAAGGCGCCTATGCTGCCTGCATAAGGCGGTACCAGAAAAGACGATGCGGTAGGAGAGCCGGCGTGAGCCTGAGGATCGTTGTCTGTGTGAAGTACGTGCCCGACGCCACGGGCGACCGGCAGTTCACCGAGGACTTGACCGTCAACCGTGACGACGTCGACGGCCTGCTGTCGGAGCTCGACGAGTACGCCGTCGAGCAGGCGCTGCAGATCGCCGACGAGGCCGACGATGCCGAGATCACCGTTCTGACGGTGGGCCCCGAGGACGCCAAGGACGCGCTGCGCAAGGCGCTCTCGATGGGCGCCGACAAGGCCATCCACGTCGAGGACGACGACCTGCACGGCAGCGACGTCATGGGCACCTCGCTGGTGCTCGCCAAGGCGATCGAGAAGGCCGGCTACGACCTGGTCATCACCGGCATGGCGTCGACCGACGGCACCATGGGTGTGCTGCCGGCGATCCTGGCCGAGCGCCTGGGCGTCCCGCAGGTCACCCTGCTCTCCGAGGTCAAGGTCGAGGACGGCACCGTGACCGGCCGCCGCGACGGCGACACCGCGAGCGAGCAGCTGGAGGCCTCCCTCCCCGCGCTCGTCTCGGTGACGGACCAGTCGGGCGAGGCCCGCTACCCGTCCTTCAAGGGCATCATGGCCGCCAAGAAGAAGCCGGTCGAGTCCTGGGACCTGTCCGACCTGGACCTGGAGTCCGACGAGGTCGGCCTCGAGGGCTCCTGGACCGCGGTCGACTCCGCGGCGCAGCGCCCGGCCCGTACCGCCGGCACGATCGTCAAGGACGAGGGCGAGGGCGGCAAGCAGCTGGCCGAGTTCCTGGCCGGCCAGAAGTTCATCTAAGAACCTCGGCCACCCCTCTTAGCCCCCAGACACTTCGCAATCGCAGGAGAGCAGTCCCATGGCTGAAGTTCTCGTCTACGTCGACCACGTGGACGGCGCCGTCCGCAAGCCCACCCTCGAACTGCTGACGCTGGCCCGCCGCATCGGCGAGCCCGTCGCCGTCGCCCTGGGCGCCGGTGCCGACGCCACCGCCGCGGTGCTCGCCGAGCACGGCGCGGTCAAGGTCCTCACCGCCGACGCCCCCGAGTTCACCGAGTACCTCGTGGTACCGAAGGTGGACGCGCTCCAGGCCGCGTACGAGGCCGTTTCCCCGGCCGCCGTGCTCGTCCCGTCCTCCGCCGAGGGCAAGGAGATCGCCGCGCGCCTGGCCGTCCGTATCGGCTCGGGCATCATCACCGACGCCATCGACCTGGAGGCGGGTGACGAGGGTCCGGTCGCGACGCAGTCCGCCTTCGCCGCGTCGTTCACCACCAAGTCCCGCGTCTCCAAGGGCACTCCGGTCATCACCGTGAAGCCGAACTCGGCCCCGGTCGAGGCCGCTCCGGCCGCCGGCGCCGTCGAGGCGCTCGCCGTCACCTTCGGCGCCCTGGCCACCGGCACCAAGGTCACCGGCCGCACCCCCCGCGAGTCGACCGGCCGCCCCGAGCTGACCGAGGCCGCGATCGTCGTCTCCGGCGGCCGTGGCGTCAACGGCGCCGAGAACTTCCACATCATCGAGGACCTCGCGGACTCCCTCGGTGCGGCCGTCGGCGCCTCGCGTGCCGCCGTGGACGCCGGCTGGTACCCGCACTCCAACCAGGTCGGCCAGACCGGCAAGTCGGTCTCCCCGCAGCTGTACATCGCCTCCGGTATCTCGGGCGCGATCCAGCACCGGGCCGGCATGCAGACCTCGAAGACCATCGTGGCCATCAACAAGGACGCCGAGGCCCCGATCTTCGACCTCGTCGACTACGGCGTCGTCGGCGACCTCTTCGCCGTCGTCCCGCAGCTGACCGACGAGATCAAGGCGCGCAAGGGCTGACCGCCTGACCTGCGCTTCTCTTCGTAGCATCGCTTCTTCGGGGCCGTGTGGTGATTCTCACCGCGCGGCCCCGAGTCGTTTGTCCAGGACGGCGGGGGGACCATTGACGGAGCGGAACCACGTGACTAAATTCTGCTATGCGGATCTAAGCTTCCGTGAAGCGGAAAAGAGGAGAGTGCACGATGGGTCAGCAGGAGAAGGTGGCGACGAGCCTCGCAGGCGCGGTCAGCGAGGGCATCAGCGCCTCCCTCGCGCCGGTGGACGCGGAACTCGCGCGCCACTACCCGGGCGACCCCGGCACCCGGCAGCCCATCCACACGGTCTACGTACCCGGTGACGTCTTCGCCGCGGACACCATCCGCTCCTGGGGCGACCAGGCCCTCGCCGCCCTTGACGAGCACGCCCCGGACGCCACCACCTTCGCCAAGGTGCTCGGCATCTCCGACGAGCTGGCCGTACCCGTCTACGACCGCGTCCGCGCCAAGCTGCTCAGCGAGCCCATCGAGGACCTGCGCGTCGACTTCGAGGACGGCTTCGGCGTCCGCTCCGACGGGGAGGAGGACCAGGCCGCGGCCCGCGCCGCCCGCCTCGTCTCGGAGGCCTTCTCCAACGGCACCAACGCGCCGTACATGGGCATCCGCATGAAGTGCATGGAGTCCAACGTCCGCGACCGCGGCATCCGCACCACGGACATCTTCCTCTCCGGCCTGCTGGAGCACGGCGGCCTGCCCGAGGGCCTCGTCCTGACCCTGCCCAAGGTCACCTACGCCGAGCAGGTCAGCGCCTTCGTCAAGCTGCTGGAGGCCTTCGAGACCACCCGGGGCCTGCGCCCGGGCCGGATCGGCTTCGAGATCCAGATCGAGACCAGCCAGTCCATCGTCGCCTCCGACGGCACCGCCACGGTCGCCCGGATGATCGAGGCCTCCCAGGGCCGCGCCACCGGCCTGCACTACGGCACCTTCGACTACAGCGCCTGCGTCGGCGTCTCCGCCGCGTACCAGTCGAGCGACCACCCCGCCGCCGACCACGCGAAGGCGATCATGCAGGTCGCGGCCGCCGGCACCGGCGTACGCGTCTCCGACGGCTCGACCAACGTCCTGCCGATCGGCACGACCGAGCACGTCCACGAGGCCTGGAAGCTGCACTACGGCCTGACCCGCCGTGCCCTGGCCCGTGCCTACTACCAGGGCTGGGACATGCACCCGGCGCACCTGCCGACCCGCTACGCGGCCGTTTTCACCTTCTACCGCGAGGGCCTGGAGGCCGCCGCCGCGCGCCTGAAGGCGTACGTCGCCAAGATCGAGGGCGACGTGATGGACGAGCCCGCCACCGCCAAGGCCCTGGCCGGCTACCTGGTCCGCGGGCTCGACTGCGGCGCGGTGGGCACCGACGAGGTCACCGCCCTCACCGGCCTGACCCGCGCCGAACTGGACGCCTTCGCCATCCCGCGCCGCTCGGCGACGCTGACGGCGACCAGCTGATCCCGGCTCACGGCCCGGGCGGCCCGGCCCCGGTTCACCGGGGCCGGGCCGCCGCCGTGTGCGGACCCGGCAGCATCCACAACCGCAGGGCCCCGACCGGTGCCCGGTGCCCGTTCCGTACCGGACCGGCCTTCCCGGCGGCGTCCGGATGGCAGGTTCCGACCCCGTGGTGCACGGCCACGGCCGGCATCCGGCCGTCGGGGGTGAACGTCCCCCCGATGCCGTTGCGCGCGCCGGTCAGTACGTGGGACCTCGTGTACGCCTCGGGCACGGACGGCACGGACGGCACGGACGGCGGGGACGGCGGGCCGGAGGCGGCGCAAGTCCGCCGCGAAGCGGCCCAGTTCGTCCCCGAAGGCGCTCTTCCCGTCCCTCCTGATCGGCCTCACGGCAGGCGACCCGACCCTTCCTCGGCGGTACCGGCGCGCGCCCCTGACCGTGCTCGCCGGGCTCGCCGCCGGCGGGGTGGCCGTCCCCGTGCTGCGCGGCCTGATCCGGTGAAGGGTCAGCCGGCCGGGGGGAGTTCGCCCGAGCCGCGGGGGATCAGCCGGGTCGGGAGCTCGATGCGGGTCGGGGTCAGGTCCGCGCCCGCGAGGCGCTGGAACAGGCGGTCCGTGGCCACCCGGCCCAGGGCCGCCGGGTCCTGGGCGACCACCGTCACGCCCGGGCGGAGCAGATCGGCCAGCTCGAAGTCGTCGAAGCCGACCAGCGCCACCGGCCGGCCGTGCGCCGCGAGGACCCGTACCACGGTCACCGTCACCCGGTTGTTGCCGGCGAAGACGGCGGTCACCGGCTCCGGGCCCCCAAGCATCGCCGCGGCCGCCGCCGCGACCCGCGCGGGGGCCGTGGACCCGAGCGAGATCCAGGATTCCGCCACCGGCAGGCCCGCGTCCGTCATCGCCGCGCGGTAGCCGCGCAGGCGCTCCGCCACCGTGTGGATGCGGGGCTGGTCGCCGATGAAACCGATCCGGCGGTGGCCGCCCGCGATCAGGTGGGCCACCCCGCCCCGGGCACCGCCGAAGTTGTCCGACAGCACCACGTCCGCGTCGATCCGCCCGGCCGGGCGGTCCACGAACACCGTGGACACACCGGCCCGCATCTCCGGCTCCAGATAGCGGTGGTCGTCCCCGGCCGGGATCACGATCAGCCCGTCCACCCGGCGGGCGCACAGCGCGAGCGCCAACTCCCGCTCCCGGTCCGGATCCTCGGCGCTGGAGCCGTTGATGAGCAGCGCCCCGTGCGCGCGGGCCACCTCCTCCACCGCCCGGTTCAGCGGGCCGTAGAAGGGATCGGCGAGATCCTCCAGGACCAGGCCCACGGTGGCGGTACGGCCCTTGCGCAGTACGCGGGCACTGTCGTTGCGGCGGAAGCCGAGGACCTCGATGGCCGCCTGGACCCGGCGTTCGGTCTCGGGGGTCACCCCCGGCTCGCCGTTGACCACGCGCGACACCGTCTTCAGGCCGACGCCCGCCTGGGACGCCACGTCCTTCATGGTCGGCCGGTTGCCGTAGCGGGGCTCGGACGGGCGGCGGTTGTGGGGCACGGTGGCGAATCCTCCGGGGCTCACGTGCAGGGCTGTGACCTTGAGGATAAGCACTGGGCCGATCGTGAGGTTTTCGTGGCAGGCTGGGGCGGGCAAGCCACTGGGGGCTCCGGACGAGCCATGGGGAAAGGGGTAGACGTGATTGTCTGGATCAACGGCACGTTCAGCGCCGGAAAGACCAGCACGGCCCGCGAACTGACCGGAATCCTGCCGGACAGCACCCTGTTCGACCCGGAGTTCATCGGCGACGCGCTGCGCGTGCTGCTGCCGCCCAAACGACTGGCGGAGGTCACCGACTACCAGGACATCCCGAGCTGGCGGCGGTTGGTGGTGGACACGGCCGCGGCGATGCTCGCCGAACTGGGCGGGGTGCTCGTCGTACCGATGACGCTGCTGCGGCAGGAGTACCGGGACGAGATCTTCGGCGGGCTGGCGGCTCGGCGGATCCCGGTGCGGCATGTGTTGCTGGCTCCTGCGGAAACGATCCTTCGGGAGCGGATCGCGGCACGGCAGGAACCCGGGGAGCCCGCGGAGGTCGAGCTCCGGGTCCGCCGGTGGGCGTACGACCACATCCCGGTCTACCAGCAGGCCCTCGGCTGGCTGACCGGCGACGCGCACGTCATCGACAACGGGGTGCTGACCCCGCGGGAAACGGCGGAGCGCATAGCCGAGGCCGTCCGCTCGGAGACGGCGAAGGTCTGCGACATCGTGCAGACCCCGGAGCCCACCCGGGAGACGGTGGCGGCCGGGGTGCTGCTCTTCGACGAGCAGGACCGGGTGCTGCTGGTGGATCCGACGTACAAGGCGGGCTGGGAGTTCCCGGGCGGAGTCGTCGAAGCGGGCGAGCCACCCGCGGCCGCGGGCGTACGGGAGGTCGCGGAGGAACTGGGCGTCGTACTGGAACGGACGCCCGGGCTGCTGGTGGTCGACTGGGAGCCACCGCAGCCGCCCGGCTACGGCGGGCTGCGCCTGCTCTTCGACGGCGGCCGCCTCTCGGACGAGGCGACGGCCCGGCTCCGGCTGCCCGGCCCGGAACTGAGGGCCTGGCGCTTCGTCACGGAGGCCGATGCCGCCGGTCTGCTCCCGCAGCACCGCTGCGAACGCCTGCGCTGGGCCCTGCGCGCCCGCGAACGCGGCCGCCCCCTCTACCTGGAGGCGGGCGTCCCCACCGGCTGATCCGCCCGCCCCGCCGGACGCAGGGCGGCGGCGACGAGGCCTTCGAGAGCCTCGCGCGGCACGTCGCCACCGTTGACCAGCCGGTCGAATACCAGCCCGTCGATGCAGGTCAGCAGGGTGTGGGTGCGGTTCTCGACGTCCGTCACGCGCACGCCGTGCCCGGCGAGGAACAGCCGGACGGCTTCGCGGCCGGCGTTCTCGCGCGGTACGAGGATCTCGCGCAGCTCAGGGTCGCGCACGCTCTCCACGGTGCAGGCGTACCGGGCGAGCGAGCGGCGGCGGCCCTCTCCGGTGAGCCGGCGGCGGGTGAGCAGCGCCATGCCGTCCACCAGTTCACCGGCGGTGCGCAGGAGGGGGAACTGCTCGGCCGTCGTCTGCAGTTCCGCCTGATCGAGGTGGACGAGCCGGGTCACGAGCCCGGTGAGCAGTGCGGCCCGGGTGCGGTAGTACGCCGACGTGGTGCCGGGCGGCATGGCCGCCCGGCGGTCGACCGCGCGGTGGGTCAGGCCGCGCATGCCCTCGTCGGCGAGTACGTAGAGAGCCGCGTCCGCGAGGAGGGTGCGCCGATCGGTAGCCATGGTTCCCATGGTCCCTTTCTACACCTGTAGTAACCCCGCGGTGGCTCGGATAGGGTCGTCCTTCTACAGGTGTAGAAGGAGTGGGGTTCGCCATGGGCAACACGGCAGTGGTCGTCGGAGGGGGCATCGGCGGGCTGGCCGCCGCGATCGGTCTGCGCCGCATCGGCTGGGACGTGACGGTCGTCGAGCGCGCCGGTGTGCCGGCCGACGCGGGAGCGGGCATCTCGCTGGCCGCCAACGGCCTCCGGGCGCTGGACGAACTCGGCGTCGGCGAGGCTCGGGCAGGGCGCCTGTCAGGCGCTGGAGGACGCGGTCACCCTGGCCGCCGCGCTCACCGCCGAACCCACCGTCGAGGCGGCGCTCGTCCGCTACGACGCCGAACGCCGACCGCGCAGCCAGGCGGTCGCCAAGGCCGCACGGCAGGCCGGGCGGATGGGCCACCAGCTCGCCCACCCGCTGGCCGTCGCCCTGCGCAACACGGCGATGCGGCTGACCCCCTCCCGCACCGCCGTGCGCATGATCCTCCGGCACCACGCCTGGGAACCACCGAGGCTGGGCTGACCCGCGGTGCTCGCCGGGAGCGTGCGGGCGGCCCCGGGGGCCGAGCCTCAGCCGGAAGCGGCCGCCTCCCGGGCCGCCTTGACGAGGGCCTCCGCCGTGTTCTCCGTCAGCGGATCGCCGTGGCCGAAGCAGGCGGTCGAAGGGGCGAGCGAGGCCAGGCGCTGGAAGGTCTCGATCGCCCGGGCGCGGTCCACGTTGAAGACGCCCAGCATCAGCGGGCCCACGGCCGCGACGCAGTCACCCGTGAACAGCACGCCGTGGCGCGGAAGGTGGATCCCGATGCTGCCGTCCGTGTGGCCCGGGGCGTGCACCACGTACGCCCCGTCCCCGAAGCCCAGCGCGTCCCCGTCCTCCAGCTCCCGGTCGACCGGGGTGGGCGGGGCCTCGGGGACGGCGGTCAGGGCGTGCGCGTACAGCGGGAGCTCCCAGTCGAGCAGCACCGGTTCGGGAACGGGCCGCTCTCCCCGGATCACCGGCGCGTCCAAGCGGTGCGCGAGCACCTGCGCGCCCCAGCGGGCGGCGAGCTCACCGGCCGCGCCGAAGTGGTCGCCGTGGCAGTGGGTGAGGACGATCCGCTCCAGCCGCTCGGGCGCCAGCCCGAGGGAACGTATCGCCTGCTCGATCCCGTCGGCGGATCCGGCATGGCCCGCGTCGATCAGGGTGAGGGCTTCCCCGTCCTGCCAGAGGTAGGCCTGGCCGATGGGGAAGCGGAGCATGTGGAGCCGGTTCGGCAGCACTTCGACAAGATCCATACGGTCAACGTACGGACGGCCGGGCCCGTACGGCGCCGAGTTCGCCGGGAGCGCAGTACGCCCAGGGCGCACTGCGCCCTGGGCGCACACGATGCGGCCGACACCGCCCGCCGGGGTCAGGCGCGCTTGGACTCCGCGTAGTTGACGAGGAAGAGGGCCTCCGCCACCGACAGGCGCTCCAGCTCCTGCGGCGACACGCTCTCGTTGACCGCGTGGATCTGCGCCTCCGGCTCGCTCAGACCGATCAGCAGCATCTCCGCGTCCGGGTACAGGGAGGTCAGCGTGTTGCACAGCGGGATCGACCCGCCCATGCCACTGATCTGCATCTCCTGGCCGGGGTAGGCGGCCTCCAGGGCCGTGCGCATCGACGCGTACGCCGGACTGTCGGTGTCCGCCTGGAACGGCTGGCCCTGGCCGACGACCTCGAGTTCGAGGCGCGCCTTCCACGGGGTGTGCGCCTCCAGGTGGGCCTGCAGCAGCTTGACGGCCGCAGAGGTGTCCACGCCCGGCGGCACCCGCAGGCTGATCAGAGCGCCGGCGCTCGCCTGCACCGACGGCGTCGCGCCGACCACGGGCGGGCAGTCGATGCCGAGGACCGTGACGGCAGGGCGGGCCCACAGCCGGTCCGCGATCGTGCCCTCGCCGATGAGCTCGACACCGTCCAGGACCTTCGCGTCGGCGCGGAAGTCCGCCTCCGGGTACTGCAGGCCGTCCCACACCTCGTCCGAAGCCAGCCCGTCCACGGTCGTCGAACCGTCCGCCGCGCGCAGCGAGTCGAGTACGCGGATCAGCGCGGCCAGCGCGTCGGGGGCGGCGCCGCCGAACATGCCCGAGTGCAGGTTGCCGCCCAGCGTGTCGATCTTCACCTTGACCAGGCACATGCCGCGCAGGGTGGCCGTCACCGTCGGCAGGCCGAGGCGGAAGTTCCCCGCGTCGCCGATGACGATGGTGTCGGCGGTCAGCAGCTCCGGGTGCGCCTCGGCGTACTGCTGGAGGCCGCCGGTGCCCTGCTCCTCCGAGCCCTCGACGATCACCTTCACGCTCACCGGCACACCGCCGTTGGCCTTCAGCGCGCGCAGCGCCAGCAGGTGCATGATGAACCCGCCCTTGCAGTCGGCCGCGCCGCGCCCGTACCAGCGGCCGTCGCGCTCGGTCAGCTCGAAGGCGGGGGAGGTCCAGGCCGCGTCGTCGAGCGGCGGCTGGACGTCGTAGTGCGCGTAGAGCAGCACGGTCGGCGCGCCCTCGGGGCCGGGCAGGAAGCCGTAGACGGACTGGGTGCCGTCGGGGGTGTCGAGCAGCGCCACGTCCTGGAAACCCTCGGCGCGCAGGGCGTCGGCCACCCAGTTCGCGGCGGCCTCGCTCTCGCTCTTGGGGAACTGCGCCCAGTCCGCCACCGACTGGAAGGCCACCAGCTCGGTCAGCTCCTGCTTGGCGCGGGGCATCAGCGAGGCGATGGTCTCGGCGATCGGATTCTGGGACATGGGCACGCTCCTTTTGGGTGCGACGTTGTTCTCCGTGTACGCCGCCCGCATCCGCGGGGTGTGCGTATGCCGGGTACGGCGAAAGACATTCTTGATCCTCGCACAGCGGGACCGGGCGGTGTCTCGCCGTAGGATTTCCCCGGCATCGGAGCAACCGGGTGATCAGGAGCGGCAACACATCGTGAGCAGCGACGACGACGTACGCGACGCAGACGCAGGCGCGGGCGCAGGCATGGACGCAGGGGCGGGCATGGACGCGGGTGCAGACGCAGACGCAGACGCAGACGCAGGCGTGGGCACGGGCACGGGGCGGGACGCCCGGCGGGCTGCCGACGAGGCGGGCGACGAGGCCGCCGGGGAGACCGGCGAGGTGTGGGACGTGGTCGTGGTCGGGGCGGGACCTGCCGGGTCCTCGGCCGCGTACGCGGCGGCGACGGCCGGGCGGCGCGTCCTGCTGCTGGAGAAGGCCGAACTGCCCCGCTACAAGACCTGCGGCGGCGGCATCATCGGCCCCTCGCGCGACGCGCTGCCTCCGGGCTTCGTACTGCCCCTCAAGGACCGCATCCACGCGGTCACCTTCTCGATGGACGGGAAGCTGACCCGCACCCGGCGCTCGAAGCACATGCTGTTCGGGCTCATCAACCGCCCGGAGTTCGACGCCGGCCTGGTCGCCGAGGCGGAGAAGGCCGGCGCCACCGTCCGTACGGGTACGGCCGTGGCCCGCGTCGAACAGCACGGGGCGGCCGTTCCCGACCGGCGCACCGTCGCCGTGGTGCTCGCCGACGGGGAGACCGTGCTGGCGCGCGCGGTGGTCGGCGCGGACGGCAGCGCGAGCCGGATCGGTGCGCACGTCGGGGTGGAGATGGACCAGGTGGACCTGGGCCTGGAGGCGGAGATCCCCGTTCCCGAGACGGTCGCGGAGGACTGGAAGGGGCGGGTGCTGATCGACTGGGGCCCGCTGCCCGGCAGTTACGGCTGGGTCTTCCCCAAGGGCGACACCCTGACCGTCGGGGTCATCTCGGCCAAGGGTGAGGGCGCCGCGACCAAGCGCTACCTGGACGACTTCATCGCCCGGCTCGGACTCGCCGGCTTCGAACCGGCCGTCTCCTCCGGGCACCTGACCCGCTGCCGCAAGCCCGATTCGCCGCTCTCGCGCGGCCGGGTGCTGGTGGCGGGCGACGCGGCCGGACTGCTGGAGCCGTGGACCCGGGAGGGCATCTCCTTCGCGCTGCGCTCCGGGCGGCTGGCGGGGGAGTGGGCGGTGAAGATCTCCGAGGCGCAGGACGCCGTGGACGCGCGCCGCCAGGCCCTCAACTACGCCTTCGCGGTGAAGGCCGGGCTGGGCGTGGAGATGGGCGTCGGCAAGCGGATGCTGAACCTCTTCGAGGTCCGGCCCCGGATGCTGCACGCGGCGATCACCGGATTCGGTCCGGCGTGGCGGGCGTTCGCCCGGATCACGCGGGGCTCGACGACGCTGGCCGACCTGGTGCGTACGTACCCGCTGGCCCGCAAGGCGCTGCACATGATGGACGCCCGGCAGGCGGCGGCCCGCAGCGGCGGCCAGGGCTAGTCCCTGCCATGCGCGGGAGCGGCGGAGGCACGGCCGACGGTGCGGGCACGGGCGACGGTGCGGGCACGGGCGACGGTGCGGGCACGGGCGACGGTGCGGGCACGGGCGACGGTGCGGGCACGGGCGACGGTGCGGGCACGGGCGACGGAC
>NZ_JBIAVJ010000010.1:8464-109128 GCF_042894025.1 Streptomyces sp. NPDC001549 | reverse complement strand
ACGGTACGGGTACGGCCGACGGTGCGGGTGCGGGCACGGCCGACGGTACGGGTGCGGGTACGGCCGGCGGTGCGGACGCGGGCCGTGCCGGCGGTCCCGATTGGCGGGGCGGCTCGAACCTCCTCGGGGTGGACCGGCCGGAGGTCGTCCTCGCGGCCTTCCGGCGCGGCGAGCCCAAGGCCGGGGTGGCGGTGATCGGGCTCGCCCTCAACCACGCCGACCCCGAGGCCGTGCTCCCCGTGGTCGCGAGGGCGTTGGAGTCGGCCGACCGGGAGGTCCGCCGGCAGGGGGTCATCGCCCTGGCACACGTCGCGCGACTCCACGGCACGGTGGACCGGCGCTGTCTGGCACTGCTGCGTCGTTGCCCCCGCGGCAACGAGGCCGACGACGACCTGTGGTCCTTCGTCCCGCACCGGGAGCTGCCGCTCTGGCTGTGGCGGCACCACCTGTGGGAGCGGCTGGTGGAGCGGCTGCGCCGGCCGTTCGGCTGAGTGACCGGCACGGGCGGGGCGGTCGCCGTCCGGGCGGCCGCCGTGACGGGGCCGGCCGGACACGGGGTCAGCCGGACACCGTGATCCGGAAGACCGGGTGGTCGCCGGCGGCCGCCTGCAGTTCGGCGTCGGAGGACTTGGCGGTGACCCCCTGGAAGAACCGGTTGACCTCCCAGCCCCACTTCTCCAGGTAGGTGCGCAGGATGTCGGCCTTCTGCACCGGGTCGGTGATCTCGGTGACGGTGAACGCGCGCACCTTGCGTCCCACGCGCAGCTCGCCGCCGCCTGCCACCCGCATGTTGCGGACCCAGTGGGAGTGGCCGCGGGCCGAGACCAGGTACTGGGCGCCCCCGTAGGTGTGCGGGTTGACCGGGATCCGCTGCATCTCGCCGGACTTGCGGCCGCGTACCGACAGCTCGGCGCTGCCCGCCAGGCTGATGCCGAATCGGGCCAGCTTGCCGAAGAGCGCGTTGAAGCGGGTCTCGAACGGGGTCGCCTGGACGTAGTACGGGGTGGGCGCGTTCATCGTGACCTCCGGGGCCGCTTTCTTCATTGAGAGAGCACCGCTCTCGCTTGAGAGCAGTGTGCACGGATCGGTGCGCCAAAGCAAGAGCAGTGCTCTCGAAATGGAGCGGCAATCCGTTTCCTGGGCAGTGCTCCGTTCGCGTGGCAGACTGACCCGCATGAACACCGTGCGAGGGGCCAGGGAACGGGCCCGCATCGAGGTCACCGCCGCCATCAAGGACGAGGCGCGCCGCATGCTCGCGGCCGAGGGCGCCGCCAAGCTCTCCCTGCGCGCCGTCGCCCGCGAGCTGGGCATGGTCTCCTCCGCCCTCTACCGGTACTTCCCCAGCCGGGACGAACTGCTCACCGCCCTCATCATCGACGCGTACGACAGCGTCGGCGCGGCCGCCGAGGCGGCCGACGCCCATGCCCGCGCCGCCGGGGCCCCGCCCCGCGCCCGCTGGATCGCGGTCTGCGAGGCCGTCCGCTCCTGGGCGCTGGAGCACCCGCACGAGTACGCCCTCATCTACGGTTCCCCGGTTCCCGGCTACAGCGCCCCCGTCGACACCGTGGGCCCGGCCTCCCGCGTCGCCAACACCTTCATCGGCATCCTCCGCGCCGCGTACGAGGGCCCCGGCCTCGCCCTCCCGCCGCTGCCGTCCGCCCTGCGTTCCGAGGCCGACCGGATGACCGCCGACTTCGCCGTGGGCCTGCCCCCGGCGGTCACCGCCGCTCTGGTCGCCTCCTGGGCCCAGTTGGTCGGTCTGGTGTCCTTCGAGCTGTTCGGCCAGTTCAACCGGGTCGTCGAGGACCGGGCCGCCTTCTTCGCGCACGCCGCCGACCAGCTCGCGCACGGGGTCGGACTGCCGGCCGTATGACGGGCGGGCGGCGGCGCGGACCGTCGCGGATATCTGGGCTCTCCATGATCTCCAGGAGGTCTGGTGGATCCAGGAGATTCACATGATGAGGGGACGGCTCGCTCTTCTGTTCCTGATACGAATGCGGGCGGTTCAGCCTTGAACGATGGGCCGCCCGTCTAGTGTTCCTCGGGTCGCCCCCCTGCCGCCGCCGAAGGAACGTTCATGCCTCGCGCCGTGAAGGCCTTGTACGCCGCCCTGGTCACCGCCTTACTGGCCGCATCGGCGCCCGCCATCATCGCCGCGGCACGTGACGCGCCCCACCAGGCCGCCCCTCCGGCGCCCACCCCGCCCCCCACCCCCCGTACACCGGGCGTGCGGGGCCTGGACATCGGCGTCCCCGCGTACGTCTGGGCGAACGACCCCATGCTGACCGACCTCACCGCGACCGCTCCGGCCCCCTCGGTCGTCGTACTGAACCCGGGCAACGGCGACTCCCCGTTCGACGGCCCCTGGCGGGCCCGCGCCGACGCACTGCGCGCCCGTACCACTTCCACCGGCGAGAAGACCCGGGTGCTCGGCTACGTCCACACCGACCACGGCAACCGCGACATCGCCGCTGCCAAGACCTCCGTCGACAACTACCTCAAGACCCCCGACGGCCGCCTCCACGTCGACGGCATCTTCTTCGACGTCGTCAGCCGCGACTGCGGCCCCGCCAACGCCACCCGCGACTACTACGCCGAGCTGCGCCGCTACGTCCAGGACGCGATGGACGCCGCCGACCCGGCCGCCCCCGACCTCGTCGTCAACAACCCCGGCACCGCCATAGCCGACTGCTACCTGGAGCCGGGCCACCGCACCGCGGACATCTTCGTCACGTTCGAGGACACGTACGCCGCGTACACCGGCGCCGGCTGGCTCGGCGGCAACGTCTTCGACCACCCCTCCGGCTACCGCTCCGGCGCCGAACTCGACCCGAGCGGCACGGCGTTCTGGCATCTGGTCCACGACGTCCCCGACACGGAGGCGATGCGCGCCACCCTGCGCACGGCCTTCGACCGCGGCGCGGGCTACGCGTACGCGACCAGCACGGTCATGCCCAACCCCTGGAACGCGGGCCCGGCATGGAAGTACCGCACCCAGACCACGTACGCGGCCACCCTCGGCTGAGGGCTGTCACCGGCCCTCTGCGATTCTTCCTTCCATGTCCGCACGAAATCGACGCCTGCCGCGCCACCGTGCCTGGCCACTGACCACCACCGACATCAACGCCTGTCTCGGCGCCCATCCGGACCGCGTCACGGACCTTCGGTTCCTCACCGGGCACAACAGCGGGACCATCGTCCTGGGAGCCGCATGGGTTGCTCCGGAACCGCGCAACTACGGGCGCGGCATCCACCCGGACATGGTCGGCTTCCGCATCGACGTCCACCCCGTCGACGCCAACGAGCGTGCGGCCACCCGCGCCCTTCTCCAGGCGTACGCCCTCCCGCAACTGCACGAATGGGTCACGCAGGCCATTGCGGCCGACGAGACCTGGCGGCAGGCCCCGCACCGCCACTACTGGCGGCTCACCGACGGTCACCTCACCCACCGCGACGAGGCTTGAAGTGGATCAGGGCTGACCCAGGCCGCCGTCGCTCCGGAGGAGCCGGGCGTTGATCCAACCGTTCCTAATCAGTGATCAGGAGTGAGTCTTGGACCCACTGCCCGGCACTGCGCGTATCCCGAACGGTTTTGGATGCACTGGTCGCCCGCGTTCCTCGTGTGGTCACCGCTCGGGCACGTGCATCGTGTGCACGTTCCGTGACGGGTGGGCGGGTTCCCTCACGTCCTCGGGTACCACGGTCGGCCTGGACGGTCCGATGCCCCACAGCATCACTCCGGTGCTGTGGGGGCGGTGCCGTCCGTCGCCGGATCGGGTGCCCGAGGGCGCGTCGTCCGATCGCGATGCCGGCGGCATCGTGACGGGACATCTTGCGTCGTGGGGTGGCCAGTGGCTTTTGCCAGTGGTGGGCGCCCCACTGGGAGGTGTAGGCCGGATCGACCGCGACGATCGACAGGCCCACTTCGGCGGCCATGGAGACGAGCCGGGCTTTGAGTTTTCCGGTGGGGATACCAGAGATGAGCTGCCGGAACCGCTTCTTGCGGCCGTGCTTCTCGCGGGTCTTCTCGGCGGTGAAGTCAAGGTCCTCGATCGCGATGGCGGCGACACCGCAGCGCTTGGCCCAGTGCAGGATTTGGGTGATGGCGTGCCGGATCTGCGCGTCACGGTAGTCCGCCAACCCGGACAGGTCGTAGGAGAAGCGCTTGGGGTTGCCGACCGGGTTGCCGTGCCGGTCGAGGCGGTAGGCGGCGAAGTGGTCGGCGTTCGTATCGACACCGATCATGCCCCTCGCGCGGGCCACGGCAAGCGGGATCGTCTGGACGACGGGGCGCTGCCAGGAGGCGGTGAGGTACCAGCGCCCCCGGGACACGTCGTAGTGGATGCGGTAGGCGACAGACCGGTTGCCCTCGACACGGTCCCGCCATTCGGCGTCCCGGTGCTGGAACTGCACCTTGGAGGTGAGGACGTACCGGCCATGCTTGGCGTTGGCCAGGTGCGCGAGCGGTGCGGGCAGCTTGACCGACAGCTCGCCGTCCGGGGTGACGCGGATCGTCTCGTTGCCGTACTGCTTGCCCGACTCGCCGTCAGCGGCGAGGAACCAGCGCTCCGCCTCCCAGCATTCCCGCCACTCGCCCTCGGTGAGCTGCGCCTTTTCGAGGTTGTGCCGGGTGCCCAGCAGCTGCCGGCCGCCGCGCACCACGTGCACGACACCGTTCTCCCGGTCGGCTCGGGCCGTATCGAGACGGTGCTGAAGGATGTACAGACGCCGGGACTTGTGGAACCACTCGCCCTTGGAGCGGTATCCGCCCGGCGCCCGCTTGGTGCCCTCCTCCCCGATGGGCCGGGACAGGCGGTGCGTCAGCGTGCGGACACCGGCCTCAAGGCTCTGGATGTGCGCGAGCTGACAACGGCGGGACAGCGCCCACTGATCGTGTGTGGCCTTCGTGATCGAACCCGCCCAGCGCGACGACGAACCTGCGGTCAGGCCCTGCTTGCGGGCCGCCCACCTTTGCGCGTCATGGTCGTTGCCATCCGCGCAGCGGGCCGCCAGGTCGAGGCAGGCCAGCCGCCCCAGGTGTTCGCCGATCAGACGCAACACCTTGTCGTCCTCGACGCTCAAGTTCTTGAGGCGGTCACGTATCGCCACACCGGACGGGCCGAGGGCCACGAACGGCGCGTCGATGGTGCGCGGCTTCTTCTTCGACTGCTCAGTCATCGGCAGCCGCCGCTTCCAATGCCTTCTTCGCCCGGTTCTTCGCGGAGCGGCGGCCGTAGAGGCGGGCACAGAAAGACGTCAGTACCTCGACCATGTCGCGTACGAGGTCGTCTTCGACTTCGCCCTTGTCCAGCACCACCAGGCGGCGGCCGGTCGCGGACAGGGCGGCTTCGACGAGCTCGACGTTCATCCGGCCGAGGCGGTCTTTGTGCTCGACCACCACAGTGGTCACCGCAGGGTCGGCCAGGAGACGACGCGCCTTTGTCCGGCTGCCGTTCATGCCCGAGGCGATCTCCGACTCGACGCGAACCGCTCGGTGCCCGGCCTTCACCGCCCACTCGGTCAGCCGGGCGACCTGACGTTCCAAATCCTGCTTCTGATCGTGGGAGGAGACGCGGGCATACAGGCCCACGCCACCCGTCACACACGGTGAGATGTTCGCCTCGACATTGACCAGAATCGTGCGCGGCCCCACTCGCTCGGCCGGGACCGGCAACACGCCCTCACGGAACCAGCGATACGCGGTCTGCGGATGCACACCCTGCGCCTTCGCCCACTCCTTCAGGTTCATGCACCCGACCGTAACGACACTCACCCAAATGCACTATCACTCACAAGAATGAACCAAAGGACCAACAGTTTCCAACCCCCCTCGGCGGAGCAGAGGAACGTGACGAGGTTCGCGCAGTCCTGCGGGACGCCGAGGCGTCCTAGGGGAGTTGCACGGATCAGGTCCGCCTTCTGCTCCTCGCCCATCCACCCGGTGTCGGTGGGGCCGGGATCGATCGCGTTGCAGGTCACTCCCAGGTGGGCGAGCTCGTGGGCGGCGGCCGTCGTGATCCGGTCCATCGCGCCTTTGCTCGCCCCGTACGGCAGGTTGCCGGCGGTGTGGTCGCTGGTCAGGCTGACGATCCGCCCGCTGCCGTGCCGCCCGCGGAACCGCAGCCCGTACTCCCGGATCAGCAGCCAGGTGGCCCGCGCATTGACCGCGAAGTGCAGGTCGAAGCTCTCCACCGTGGTGTCCAGCAGGCCCGAATCGACCGACTCGCAATGGCAGAGCACCAGCGCGGTGACGTTCCCCAGCGCATCCTCGACGCTGTCGAAGAGCTGAGCCGGCACGGCCGGGTCGCTCAGGTCCGCCTCGACCGCGTGCGTCCTCGCGCCCAGGGACGCCACCTCGGCCCGCAGCTCTTCGGGCGCACCCGACTCCACGCCCCACCGCATCCGCGCGTCGTACGGGGTCCAGTAGGTGAAGGCCACGTCCCACCCGGCCCGGGCCAGGTTCAGCACGACGGACGACGCGATCCCCGCCGAACGTCCCGCCCCCGTGACCAAGGCGAGCCGGCGCCGCCCCGCCTCACCCACCTCCTGCCGACTCCCCGCGCGCGTCTCACCGGTCATGCCCGCCATCCTGGCGGGCCGCCCCGGACACGGCACCCGAATTTCGCGCGTGCCGCGTCAGCGGCAGTCGTCGGGGTGGCCCTGCATCCAGGCGTTGATCCCGTCGCGGGTGCCGATCAGCAACGCCTTGTGCTTCTCCAGGTTCGCCGTGCTCCGGTCGCCCCCGTGATCGTCGGGGGCCCGACCGTACCGAGGCCACCTCGCCGTGCCCATGGTCAGCGCCCGTCGTTCTCCGGACGGCGGGCGAATCCGAGCAGCACGTGGGTGACCCGGAGCAGGAACACCGCCGCCGCCAGGATCACGCCCGCCACGGCCAGGGTGCGGCGCGTCGACGGGGAGAGGGAGAACGCGAGCGCGGGCCCGTACACCGCGCCGAAGGCGAGGGCGGCCGCGAAGCAGGCGCTGACCAAGGCGTAGACGATCTCGATGGTGATCGCGTCCCGGTCCGCCTGCGTACGTCGCTCCATGCGTGCAGTGTCACAGCGTGCACGGCCCGTCACAAGCCCCCCATGTCGCGCCCGGCGTCGGCAGGGTCAGATTCCGGCCGTGTCCGTCCACAGCCGGGCCAGTGCCAGGTCGCCCGTCACCCCCGGACCCGCCAGCGGGGTCCGGTTCCAGAGGGCCTCGTACAGCCAGGCCGCCTCGCCGGTCAGTTCGCAGTCCGCCGCCTCGCCCGTGTCGCCCTGCACCGTACGGGCCGGCTCCGCCGACAGGTGTACGGTCCACACCGCGCCCGTGTCGGCGGCCCGCACCCGCACCACCTTGGGCTCGGCGGTCCGCACCCGGCTGCGCGGCCGGGCGTGGAAGCCGGTCAGCAGCTCGTCCACCCCGTCCTCCGCGAACTCCGGCTCCACCGCGGAGAAGACCACGCCGAGCGCGGCCTCCGCGTCCATCCGGTGCACGGTGGTCTCGTGCGCCTGCCGCCGGGCCCAGAACGCCACCGGCGAGGGCGGGGCCGTCGGCAGGAAGGTCCAGCACTGCACATCGGCAGGCGCCTCGTTCAGGGTCCGTACCAGGTCCGCGTGGCCCTCCCGGAACCAGGCCAGCAGCTCGCCGCCGACCAGCTCCGGCGCGTCCGGGAAGCCCACCGGCTCGAGCCGCCGCTCCGCGACGTACGCGGTGGCCCAGCGGTGCACCGAGCCGGTGTGCCGCAGCAGGTCGGTGACGCGCCACCCCGGGCAGGTGGGGACCGCGGACTCCGTACCGGCGCGTTCGGCCACCTCGGCGAGCAGCTCGCCTTCGCGTGCGAGGGTCTTCACATGTTCGGTGATCTCCATACCGTGAGTCCTATCAGCCCGCCCGCGACAATGGAGAGCATGGACGGGGAACTCTTCCCGCGCGAGCGGACCGTGATCGCCCCCGGCGCCGTGCACCTGCCGGACTGGCTCGGGGCGGGGCGCCAGGGCGAGTTGCTGGCGGCCTGCCGCGCGTGGGCCCGGCCGCCCGCCGGCCTGCGCACCGTACGCACCCCGGGCGGTGGGGTGATGACCGCCCGCCAGGTGTGCCTCGGCCTGCACTGGTACCCGTACGGGTACGCGCGCACCGCCGTCGACGGCGACGGGGCACCGGTCAAGCCGATGCCGCCATGGCTCGCCGAGCTGGGGCGGGAGGCGGTGACCGCGGCGTACGGGTACCCGCCGGAGCCCGGGCCCGGACCGGCCTACGACATCGCGCTGATCAACTTCTACGCCGGCGACTCCCGCATGGGCATGCACCGCGACGCCGAGGAGAGGTCCACCGCGCCGGTGGTCTCGCTCAGCCTCGGCGACACCTGCGTCTTCCGCTTCGGGAACACCGCCTCGCGCGGGCGCCCGTACCGGGACGTCGAGCTGCGCAGCGGGGATCTCTTCGTCTTCGGGGAGGCGGGCCGGCTGGCCTATCACGGGGTACCGAAGGTCCTGCCCGGCACGGGCCCGCGGGAACTCGGGCTGACCGGGCGGCTCAACATCACACTCCGGGTCGGCGGGCTGGGCTGAGCGGCGGCACCCGGCGCCCTCCGATCATGCGAGGATCGTTGCCATGAACGGCAACGGGGCCCCGCCGCGGGTGGGGGATGTGACCACGTCATCCGCGTCCGGTGCGGCTGCGCGGACCAGGCTGGAACGGGGTCGCGGTGCGCTCGGGCCGGCGCTGGAGCTCGTCCACACCGGCCGTGCCCCGACCCGCGCCGTGCTGACGGCCGAGCTCGGGGTCACCCGCGCCACCGCCGGAGCGGTCGCCGCCGAGCTGGAGGCCCTCGGGCTGATCCGTGTCGATTCCCGCCCGGGCGGAGCCGGAGGGACCGGCGGAGCCCAGGGCCGCCCCTCGCACCGGCTCTCGGTGGCCGAGGACGGTCCGGTGGCGCTGGCGGCCCAGGTGCACTCGGACGGCTTCCGCGCCGCCCTGGTCGGCCTCGGCGGCCGCATCGTGGCCACCGCCCCCGGCAAGGTCACCGTCTCCGCCGATCCGGCACAGGTGCTCGGCGCGGTCGTGGAGGCGGGCGCGGAGCTGCTCGTGCAGAGCGGCCGGCGCTGCGTCGGCGCGGGTCTCGCGGTCCCCTCGGCGGTCGCGGAGCCGGACGGTACGGCGCTGAACCCGCTGCACCTGGCCTGGCCGGCCGGCTCTCCCGTACGGGCCATCTTCGCGGAGTGCGTGAAGGCGGCCGGGATCGACGGCCCGGCCCTGACGGGCAACGACGTCAACCTCGCGGCCCTGGCCGAGCACCGGCACGGCGCGGGACGCAGCGCCCAGCACCTGCTGTGCGTGGCCACCGGGCACCGCGGGGTCGGCGGGGCGCTGGTGCTGGACGGCCGCCTGCACAGCGGGAGTTCGGGCCTGGCCCTGGAGGTCGGCCACCTCACCGTGAACCCCGAGGGACGGGCCTGCCACTGCGGCAGCCGCGGCTGCCTGGACGTGGAGGCGGACCCGCTGGCCTTCCTCACCGCGGCGGGCCGCAGCCCCGGCCCCGAGGTGTCGCTGCTCCAGCAGGCCCGTGACCTGCTGCGCGACGAGCCCGCCGAACCGGCGGTACGCGCGGCCACGGAGGAGCTGATCGACCGGCTCGGGCTCGGCCTCGCGGGCCTGGTGAACATCCTCAACCCGGACCGGATCATCCTGGGCGGGCTGCACCGGGAGCTGCTGCACGCCGACCCGGAGCGGCTGCGCGCGGTGGTCGCGGACCGCAGCCTGTGGGGGCGCAGCGGCGGGGTGCCGATCCTGCCGTGCACCCTGGACCACAACAGCCTGGTCGGCGCGGCGGAGCTGGCGTGGCAGCCGGTGCTCGACGACCCGCTGGGAGCCCTGGCCTAAGCCGGATCGGGCCGGTTCGGGCCGATCTTGCCGGGCCCGGCCGGCACCGGCCGGCACCGGCCGGCACCGGCCGTCCCCGCTGATCGGGCCGGGCCCCCGGGGCCGGGGCGGTCGGTCACCCGGGCCGGGCGCCGACCGGCGATGCCACCGGCAGGCCTGTCGCGACGGCACCCGGATCGACGGCCAGGAGCACCGCGCGCGCGGGTTCCCGTACGGGCGTGGCCCTGATGGGGACCGGCCGTACCGGCGTCGCCCTGGCCGGGGCCGCCGTGAGCGAGAACCACACCGCCTTTCCGGGGCCGTCGGGCCGCTCGCGCGCCCCCCAGGCCTCGCTGAGCGCCTCCACCAGGGCGAGCCCGCGTCCGCAGGTCTCCAGCGCCTCCGCCCGCGTCCTGTGGACGACCGGCAACCGCGGATCGCTGTCGATGACGGAGACCGTCAGTCGCCCGAGCCGGAGTTCGATCTCCACGGTGCAGGTCTTGTCCGGCTGCGCGTGGCGGTGGACGTTGCTGAGCAGTTCCGTCACGCCGAGCGCAGCCCGGTCTATGAGCGGGTCGAGCTCCCAGTGGCGCAGTTGTGCAGAAACGATTCTGCGGATTTGGCCGATCCGCGACGGCAAGGCCTGCAGTTCGACGACGCAGTGCCTGCGGGAATGAGTGATCACGGCTGCGACTCCCCGACATGAGTGTTACGGGTGCTGCACCCTCGGTAATGCTCCACCAGGGTCACCCACGGTGCCGCACAGTGCAACCGAACGCGATCGAAAGGGATTCGCATGGATCCCCAAAGCGAACGTTTGTGCAGGTGGGAGGGGTACATTGCGAAGAAGGGGGGCGAAGTTCACCCACGAAGGAGCGCGGCACATGAGCACCACCGGCACCACCAGAACCACCGGTATCACCGGTACGACTGCCACGACCGTCGACGTCGATCGCAGCGACGCGGACTACCGGGCCTGGCTGAAGGAGGCCGTCCGCAAGGTCCAGGCCGATGCCAACCGCTCCGCCGACACCCACCTGCTGCGCTTCCCGCTCCCCGAGGCGTGGGGCATCGACCTCTACCTCAAGGACGAGTCCACCCACCCGACGGGCTCCCTCAAGCACCGCCTCGCGCGCTCGCTGTTCCTCTACGCGCTCTGCAACGGCTGGATCCGCCCCGGCCGCCCGGTCATAGAGGCCTCGTCCGGCTCAACCGCCGTCTCCGAGGCGTACTTCGCCAAACTGATCGGTGTCCCCTTCATCGCCGTCATGCCGCGCACGACCAGCCCGGAGAAGTGCCGCCTCATCGAATTCCACGGCGGCGCATGCCACTTCGTGGACGACCCGATGAAGATGTACGAGGAGTCGGCCGAGCTCGCCGCCCGCAGCGGCGGGCACTACATGGACCAGTTCACGTACGCGGAGCGGGCCACCGACTGGCGCGGCAACAACAACATCGCGGAATCGATGTACCAGCAGCTGAAGCTGGAACGTTTCCCCGAGCCCGCCTGGATCGTGGCGACCGCCGGCACCGGCGGCACCTCGGCGACCATCGCGCGCTACGTGCACTACATGCAGCACGACACCCGCATCTGCGTGCCGGACCCGGAGAACTCCTGTTTCTTCGAGGGCTGGACCAACAACGACCCGGACGCGAGCAGCGATTGCGGCTCGCGCATCGAGGGCATCGGCCGGCCGCGGATGGAGCCGAGCTTCGTGCCCGGGGCCATCGACCGGATGATGAAGGTCCCGGACGCGGCGAGCGTCGCCGCGTGCCGCGCGCTGGAGACGGCCATAGGGCGCAAGGCGGGCGGCTCGACCGGCACCGGCCTGTGGAGCGCCCTGAAGATCATCTCGGAGATGGTGGCGGAGGGCCGCACGGGCAGCGTCGTCACCCTGCTGTGCGACCCGGGCGACCGCTACCTGGACAAGTACTACTCCGACGAGTGGCTGGCGGCGCAGCGGCTCGACATCGCCCCGTACGCGAAGACCATCGACACGCTGCTGACGACGGGGGCCTGGCGCGAGCCGGCGGTCTGACCGGGCCGGCTCGGGCCGGCGGGTCCGACAGGTCTGGCCGGTCTGCGGTGCGACTGTGACCGTCCGGGGACGGAAACGCCCTGCCGGGGCGGTCCTGCTGATCGTCTCGACCGTGCGGACCCAACGGGCGTTCCGGGCCCGGGGCGTGGCCGGCCGGGACGCCGCCGGGGAGGTCCGGTGCCGCGGCTCGTGCTGCGCACGCTGCGCGGTGGTCCATTTCGGCACCGGGCCGGATGCCGGCACCGGGCCGGCGATGACCCTGCAGGAGTTCCGCAGGGCGGTCTGGGGCGCGGGGGCAAGACACCCCCTGGGGAGAGCTCGCCGAAGTCCACCCTGCGACCGGCACCGTGGCGGACCCGGTTACTGATCGGCCCCGCGCCGGGCGGTGAGCCGCCGGTCCAGGGACCGGACCGCCGTGCGGAAGGAGTGGCCCAGGCCCGGGCGGGCGGCGGCCAGGCCGAGGCGGAACGGGGCCGGCCCGTCCGCCGCGAAGGTCCAGCGGACGTGCGTGCCGGTACCGGCCGCGGTCAGCCGCCACTCCTCCAACAGGGCGCGTACCCCGGGGACGTTGGTGGTGTCGACCCGGTACGCGTAACGCCGCTCGGGATCCGCGGCCATGATGGTCTCCTGGAAGCGCACCCCGCCCATCAGCCTGACCTCGCGGCCCGCGCCCCCGTGCGTGGGGCGGGCCAGGGTCACCGCCCCGAACCAGTCGGCCCAGCCCTCCACTTCCTCGGCGAGCGCCTGGTACACGGCCTCGGGCGGCGCCACGGTGTCGGTGGCGAAGACCAGCCGGACCGGCGCGTCGTCGATGAAGTCGAGCCCCACCGGTCGGAGTCGGCGAGCCATGGGCGGTACCCCCTGGGGTGAGGCGCTGAACAGGCGTGCGCGCCACCATAGCCCCGTACCCGTGAGAAGTCCGTAGCGATCCCGACCGATCCGGACCGATCTCGACTGAACCCGTCCGGCCCTGTCCGACCCCGCCCGATCTCTGCCGACCCCCGCGCGGGACCTGGGCAGCGGCTCCGCCGCGCGGGATGCTGGAGCCGCGCCGATCCCGCCCCGCGAGCGGAGGCCGCTGTGCCCGACCGCCCCCAGCCCGACAACTCCCCGCCCCACACCCCGTCCCAGACCCCCCTCGCCCTCGAACTCCTGGTCCACGGAGTCGCCGGCGCCGCCCCCGGCGAGTTGCTCGGCGACCCGCGCACCGTCCGTGTCACCGGCGACTCCACCGCCGCCGTCTTCCGCCGCACCGAGGACGCCGACGCCGAGGCCCACCCCGAGCGGTACGCCGGGCGGCCCGTCCCCGAGGCCTACTGCTGGTCCCGGCTCACCTCCGGCAACGGTGCCCGCGCCCTGTGGCTGCTGCTCCTGCCCTTCATGGTGGCCAACCTCGCCCACTGGGCCCGGCCGGCCACGCCCGCCGCCGACCCGGCGCCGCGCGCCGTGCGCACGTACGGGGTCCTGGTACGGATCCTCGCCCTCAGTCTGACCGTGCTGCTCATCGCCGCCGCCTGCGAGGTCGCGCTCGACCTCCTCGCCTGGCAGTGCGCGGGCTCCGGGACCTGCGCCGGCTCCCGGTTCCGCTCCTGGCTGGGCTTCCTCGCGCCCGGCGGAGGCTGGTGGGCCCAGCCCGGGCGGCGCCTCGCCCTCGGGGCCCTGGTCCCCGCCGCGTTGACCGGGCTGCTCTGGTACCTCTCGAACCGCACCTGGAGCGCCTACGAGTCCCAGCCCCCGCCCGCCGGCACCGCCGACCCGGACACCGCGTCGGACCCCGTGCCCGCGCTCGGCCGCCCCGGATTCTGGTACGGCCGCCGGCTCGTGGCCCGGCTGCGCGCCGCGCACACCGCCGCCGGGCTGCTCACCGTGGCGGTGGCCGTCTCCGTACCGACCGCGCGCCACGACCGCCGGGCCGGCGCACCCGTCCTCGCGGCCCTCGGCACGCTCACGCAGGTCCTGCTCGCCGCCGGGGCCGTCGCCGTGGCCTCGGTCGTGTGCCGGCGCGGCCGCACCGAGGACCGGGCCGACCACCGGCTCGACCGGGCCGCCGTCACCCTGCTGCCCGGAGCCGCCCTCGTCCTGCTCGCCGCCGTCCTCGTGCACGCCTGCTGGTCGCGCCCGGGCTGGACCGCCACCGGACGGCTCCCCGGGGACCTGGCCTTCGGCGTGCTCATGCTGGGCCAGGGGCTCTGCGTGCTCGCCCTCGCCGCCGTCGCCCGGCACCTGTACCGCAGGGCGCCCGACGCGGCGGCCGCCCTGCGCGGCCTCGGCGGGCCCGCCGTCGCGATGCTCGGCTGCGCGCTCGGCGGGGTGATGTCCGGCGGGGTCGCCCAGCGCGTCGCCGACTGGCTGGACGGGGGAGCCACGCCCGGGATGCCCGGCGCCCCGCTGCCCGGACCGCCCGTGCTGCTGTCCTGGCAGGCCGCCGTACTGCCCCCGCTGCTCCTCGTACTGGCACTGCTCACGGGCTGGTTCGCGGTGCTCGGAGCCCGGGCACGGGGCCGGCTCGCCGCCGCCGTGGCCGCCGAGTACCCGGGGGAGACACCGGACCTCGCCCGCAGCCGCAGGATCGCCGGGGCGCGTACCGCGGCCGCGCTCACCGACTCCGCGCCCTGGTTCGTGGCGGCCGTTTCCGGGATCACCCTGGTACTGGGCGCGGGCGCGCTGGCCGGGGCCTGGTTCAGCGGAAAGGTCCCGGGCGAGGCGGCCCGGGGGACCGTGCCGCTGCTGGAAACCGCCGCCCGCGCCGCCCAGGACGCCGGGTCCTGGCTCATCGGCCTCGGCATCGCCGCCTTCATCGCCTGGGGCCGCCGCGCCTACCGGGACCCCGCCGCCCGCCGGACCATAGGGATCCTGTGGGACGTCGGCACCTTCTGGCCGCGCGCCGCCCACCCCTTCGCGCCGCCCTGCTACGCCGAGCGGGCCGTACCCGACCTGACCTGGCGGATGGCCGGCCGCACCGGCGGCCGCCTGGTCATCTCCGGCCACTCCCAGGGCAGCGTGCTCGCCGCGGCGGCCGTCTGGCAACTGCCGCCGCCCGCCCGCCGCCGGGTCGCCCTGCTCACCTACGGATCCCCGCTCGGCCGCCTCTACGGCCGCTGGTTCCCCGCCTACTTCGGCCCGGGTCCGCTCACCGCCCTGCACCGCGAGGTCGACTGCTGGCGCAACCTCTGGCGGGCCACCGACCCCATCGGCGGGCCGGCGCTGCCCGGCGCGGAGCCGGACGTGGACCGCGGCCCGCTCGCCGACCCGCTCGCCTACGGGCGCAGCGCCCGCCATCCGCTGCCCGCCCCGATCCTGGGCCACTCCGACTACCAGGCCGATCCCGCCTTCGCCGCCGAACGCGACGCCCTGCTCGCCCGGCTGGACGCCGCCGCACGGGCCGAGGTACCGGGTCAGCGGGTCGTGGTCAGCAAGGAGCGGGCTGGACCGGCAGCGCCGGCAGATCCGCCGGGAACAGCAGGGTGAGCTCGTCCGTACTGGGCTCCGCGAGCTGCGCCACCCGGCCCGCGTGCCGCTCCACCATCGACTCGAAGGTCTGGCGGGCCGTGCGGCCGTTGCCGAAGGCCGGGCCCTTGGGCAGCTCCGTGAAGTACGTCAGCAACGCCTGCGGCGTACCGTCCCCGAGCCGGTACTCGTGCTCCTCCGCCTGCTGCTCCACGATCCGCAGCAGTTCCCCGGGCCCGTAGTCGCCGAAGGTGATGGTCCGGGAGAACCGCGAGGCCAACCCCGGATTCACCGTCAGGAAGCGCTCCATCTCCGCCGTGTACCCGGCGACGATCACGACCACCGCGTCCCGGTGGTCCTCCATCAGCTTCACCAGCGTGTCGATCGCCTCGCGCCCGAAGTCCCGGCCCGAGTCCTCCGGCGCCAGCGCGTACGCCTCGTCGATGAACAGCACCCCGCCGCGCGCCCGGTCGAAGGCCTCCTGCGTACGGATCGCCGTGGAGCCGATGTGCTCGCCGACCAGGTCCACCCGGGACACCTCGACCAGGTGCCCGCGCTCCAGCACCCCGAGCGAGGCCAGGATCTCCCCGTACAGCCTGGCGACCGTGGTCTTGCCGGTGCCGGGGGAGCCGGTGAAGACGAGGTGCCGGCGCACCGAGGCGGCCTTCAGGCCCGCCTGCTGCCGCCGCCGGCCCACCTCGATCATGTCGGTGAGGGCCCGTACCTCGCGTTTGACGCTGTCCAGGCCCACCAGCGCGTCGAGCCGGCCCAGCATCTCGCCGGAATCCGGCGCGGCGGCGGCCGGACCGCCCTCCGGCCCGTCCGCGGGCCGCGGTACGGAAGGCGGGGGCGTCTGCGCCGGCTGCGCCACGGGGCTCTGCGTCCCGGTGGCCGTACGGATGCCCGCCCGCGCCCCGGCGGGCGCGCCGCCGGGGACGGCCCGGTCCGCGAGACGGGCGCCGGACTCGTCGCCGGTGCACTCCTCGGCGATCGGCCCGTCCTCGGGGACCTCGTAGCCCCCGCGGGCGCAGCGCTCGGTGTGGCAGCGCGTCAGCGTGGTGCGGCAGCCGTCCATGACGTGGAAGCCGAAGCCGGAACTGCCCGTCACCCGGCAGCCCGTGAAGGTGCCCCGGCCACCGGCCGACACGTAGAACCCGGCCTCGGCGGGGGAGGTGACCGTGCACCGCTCCAGCGTGGGGTCGGCGCCCTTCGTGACGATCACACCGGTCTGCACGGCGTCGATGGTGCAGCCGGCGAGCGTGCCGCCGCTGCCGTGGTCGCGGAACCAGGCCCCGGTCGCCGCCTCGCGGATCCGGCAGTCGTCGAGCTGCGCCGTCGCCCCGTCGCTCACGGAGACGGCGGTGTTGCGCACCTGTGACAGATCGCTGTCGACCACGTCGACGCGCGATCCGCGGTCCAGCACGAACAGCGCGTCCGGCACGTCGTGCACCCGGCAGGAGTCGAGGGAAACGGTGGCCCCGTCACTGATCCACACCGCCGGGTAGTCACCCGTACTGTCGTGGATCTCGCAGGACTCGGCGTCCACCCGGGTGCCCGGGTCCCACACGGACAGGCCGTTGCGGCCGAACCGGCGCACGGTGGTGCGGCTGAGGGTGAGCACCGAACGGGACCGCAGATCGACCGCGTTCTCCGGGATGTCGTGGATGTCGCAGTCGGCCAGCGTGAGCACCGCGTCGGTGTCGAGCGTGACCCCGTCGGCCGAGGTGCGGTGCACCGAGCAGTCGGTGAGCCGGGCCGTGGCGCGCGCGGCGATCTGCACCCCGGCGCCCTTGACCTCGTACACCTCGCAGCCCAGCGCCTCCAGACCCGAGCCCTCGCCGGTCACCCCGATGCCCGCACCCGTGGCGTGGTGGATCCGGCAGCGCTCCAGCCGGGGCCGGCCGCCGCCGCGCACCGATACGCCGTTCTGCCCGGCGGACACGACCTCGCACTCCTCGAACACCCCGCCGCCACCGTCCAGTACGGCGATGCCGACACCGGCCGGATTCTCCACCGTGCACCGCCGCACCAGGGGCCGGGCTCCGGAGCCGCGTACCTCGATGCCGGCGGCGGAGTGGGTGCTCACCCGCAGATCGGTGAGCTCGGGGCAGCCCTCCTCCACCAGCAGCGCGGGCGCCGCCCGGTCCTGGCCCTCCAGATACAGGTCCTGGACCACGGCCGAGGCGCGCACGGTCAGCGCGACCCCGTCGAGCGGGGCGATCCGCACCGACCCCGTCCCGCCCTCGGGCCCGCGCAGGGTGACGGCATGGTCCAGCACCAGGTTCTCGCGGTAGGTGCCGGGGGCGATCGTCAGCACGTCCCCGTCGCCCGCGACGGCGAGCGCGGCGGTCAGCGTCGGATACTCACCGGAGCGGCGCCGCCACCGCGAAGTCCCGCCGTGCGTCACCTGGACCGTGCCCTGAACCATGGTGCTGTCGTGCCCCCACCCTCGTACTCGCGCTGCCGATACGACCGATGCCACTGAAGTCTGACGTCACCGCAGCCACCGAAGTCACTGGTGCGACCGATCCGGCCGCTCCACCGTAGCGCGCGCGGCGCCGATGAGCTGCCAGGTCAACTGCCTGCGCCCGCTCGGCCCCAGTCCGGTCCTGCCGCCGCCCAGGCCCGGTCCAGACGTATGTACCGCCGATGCATGAGCCGCCGTACGACCAGCCGCCGGACCGTCTCCACCAGTGTGGCCACGCAGATCGCGGCGGCCAGCCCCGCCATCCCCGCGTGGAACACGGCCGCGGACGGGTCGAGCGGCTGCCCCACCAGCCGGCCGCGCGCGTCGGTCCAGATCCGGAACCGCTCGCCGGGCCGCGGCGGTTCCTCCGCGGCCGGCACCGTGCCCTGATGGCTGCTGCCGTCGGGCGCGGTCCACGAGGCCACGATCTGCGTCCGGTGCGGGGCCGTCCGCTGCGCCGACGTGTCGGCCGAGGCGCTCGCCGAAGCGCCCGCGTCCGCGGCCGCCGATTCCGGGGCGGGCCGCAGGACCACCGCCGGGACGAGATGACGCTCCTGCCGCTGCTCGTGCGCGGCCTGCTGAAGGGTACCGTCCACCTGCAGGCCCGCGACCCAGCCGACGGCCGGAGCCACCACCAGGACACACACCAGCGCGGCGAACGCCACCCACGCCTCGAAAAGATCGGTCGGCCGGCGCAGCGGATTGCGCCGCCACCGCCACACACCCATTGCTGTCCGCACGGTCCGGCTCCCCCAACCTGTGCCAGTCTCCGCCTGTCTGCGCCTCTGTCCTGACTGATCCAACGGCTTGGTCGTGCCAGTTGGTTCCAGCCCGGGCGCCGAGCCCCTCGAAGGTGTCAATCCGGGCGGGTCGCCGGTCCGCGACCACCCGTCCGCCCCTCATGTCCCACCTGTCCCAGGACGGCACCGGACGCGTCACGCGAGGACACGGACCTCGTCGCCGACGCGCACCGTACCCAGCCGCACCGGCACCAGGAGCCGCCCGAACGCCAGCGACCGGCCGATCCGCCGGTGCCTGGCCAGGGTCTTCAGCGGCTCCTTGCCCCGCTGCGCCGTCTCCTGGTCGGTGGTGGTGACGACGCACCGGCCGCATTCGCGAACACCGCGGAAGACGGCATCGCCGATCGCGATGCGGAGCCAGCCGTCCTCCGCCCACGCCTCGGCCCCGGAAACCACCACATTGGGGCGGAAACGGTTCATCGGCAGAGGGCCTTCCTCAGGATGGTCCCCCTGCGCGATCAGCGAGTTGAGCGCGTCCAGCGAGGCGAGCGTGGCGATCAGCAGCGGATAGCCGTCGGCGAGGCTCACCATCTCGCCCGGCAGGGCGTAGTCCGGATCCACGGGACGGCGTACCGCCGGATCATCCATGTGCATCAGCCGTACCGGCTCCCCGAGGTACGCGCTGAACCAGTCGGCCGCGGTGGTCGCCGCGGCCACGGTCTCGACCTTCTTCCCGAACAGCATCGCCGGCTCCAGCGGACCCGGCTCGGGCACCTCCACGAACAGCTCCGCCATGCCCGGCGCCGTCACCGCGATCCGGCCGCCGCCCGCGGGACGGGCCGCGGCCAGGGCGAGGCGTGGATGGCGGCGTTGGGTGATGACCGCGCCCTCGGGATCGATCAGCGCCCAACGGCGGTCCCCGGACAGACCCCAGGGCTCCACGGCCACCTCGTCGGGAGCGGTCCCCGCTACCGATTTGACGGGATGGATGTGGAGCGCCTGGACGTGCAAGTTCGACATGAGGGCATCCTGCCAGCCCTTCCGCTGCCCCGCGTCTCAGAGCCCCGTCAGTAGCCGCGCCCCTGGTAGGGGCGGCCGTACGGGTCCTCGTACGAGGCGGCCGGCACCGGTGCGGGCACCTGCATCGGGCGCGGCGCGGCCGGGCGCATCGCCTCGTACCCGGTGGCCATGGCGACCGGGCGGGGCTGCTGCGGCTGGGGCTGCGGCATGTACCCGCCGCGGGCCGCCATCGGCTGCTGCTGCGGGATGTACGGGGCCGGAGCCTGCTGCAGCGGCATCGGCTGCGGGGCCGACTGCTGCTGGTACGGGTATCCGTACCCCGAGGTCTGTTGCTGCTGGGGCTGGGCCGGCGGCAGTGCGGGCATCGACGACGCGAGAGCCGGCAGGTACCCGCCGCTCGAGTATCCGGCACTCGGGGACTCGTAGGCGGCCGGGACGCGGATCGGGGCGATCTGCGGAGTGCCGCGTTCGGCGACGAGGGAGTCGTAGATGGGGGTGTCCGGGAAGGAGGGCGCGGAGTAGTAACCGCCGCCATAAGTGGAGCGGGGGGAGGTCATGGGACCTAAGTTAAGCCCACGACTTCACCGGGTCCATAGCGAGGTGTGGTCAACCCCGCCCTGACCTGCATATTCGCAGGTCAGGGCCTCACCTTTCACTTGACGTTCACGTGCACGATTCGCCACTTCCGCCCCACCTTGTTCGTACTCGTACTCACCGGATGGGTGTTGCACCGACTTCGTGCTGACGCAGCGTCACAATGCGGTGACCTCGGATGACTCTGTCTCGGGCGGCAGTTCGCCGTTTCAGGCGTCACTGGGACGGGGATAGGTTCGGCCCTTCCAGGACGCCCCGCGGCCCCGGTAGTGCTGGACGGCCGAGTCGAGGGTCATCAGGAGGTACAGCAGCGCGGTGAACGGAAGCAGTGGAGCGAGCGCGGCCGGCTGGCGGTAGTACCGGAGCATCGGCAGGTAGGTGCCGGCCATCAGCAGCCACGCCACGCCGCCCGCCCAGGCGATGTCCGGACGCCCGGCCGCGATCCCCGTCAGCAGGGCGGCCGGCGGCACGAGGTAGACGAGCGCCAGCCCGGCCACCGTCCCGGCCAGCAGGAGGGGCTGGTGGCGCAGTTGCGCGTAGGCGCTGCGCGAGACCATCCGCCACAGGTCCGCGAGCACGGGGTACGGGCGGACACTGTCCACCCGCTCCGCGAGCCCCAGCCAGATCCGGCCGCCGGAGCGGTGCACCGCGCGGGCGAGGGACACGTCGTCGATGACCGCCTGGCGGATGGAGTCGGGGACCCCGGCCCGCACGGCGGCCGCGGTGCGCAGCAGTACGCAGCCGCCGGCGGCCGCCGCGGTCCGGGCGGAGGGCCGGTTGATCCGGCGGAAGGGGTAGAGCTGGGCGAAGAAGTACACGAAGGCCGGTACGACGAGGCGCTCCCACAGGCCGACCACCCGCAGGCGGGCCATCTGGGAGACGAGGTCGAGGTCCGCGGAGGTGGCGGCGGCGACCAATTCGCGCAGACTGTCGGGTTCGTGTGCGATGTCGGCATCGGTGAGGAGGAGGAAATCGGGCTCGGTGGCATGCGCGGTGCGGGCGATCCCGATGCCGTGCCGGAGCGCCCAGAGCTTGCCGGTCCAGCCGGGTGCGGGGTCGCCGGGGGAGGAGACGGTGAGGGGGAGCCCGGGGTGCTCGCGGGCGAGCCGGCGCGCGAGCTCGCCCGTGCCGTCGGTGCTGCCGTCGTCGACGAGGATCACCTCGGCCTCGCCGGGATAGTCCTGGGCGATCAGCGAGGGCAGGCTCCGCGGCAGCACCTCGGCCTCGTCCCGGGCCGGGACGACGATCGCGACGGACGGCCAGCGGGCGGGGGCCGTGCGCGGCGGGAGGCGGACGTCGGTCCGCCAGAACATGCCCTGGGCGAGGGTGAGCCAGAGCCAGGCGGCGAGGGAGGCGTAGGCCGCGCAGGCGGCGGTGAGGAGGCCCATGGCGGCAGTGTGCCGGGCCCGGGCGGGCGTGTCCCGCACCCCGCCACCCCGGGTGCGGCGGCCTCCCGGCGGTGACCTCCCGGTCGAGGTGCGGTGGCCTCGCGGCGTGTGTGTGATGGTCTCCTGGACCGGCTGCGGTGGCCTCCCGGCCGGGGTGCGTGGGCCTTCCGGCCTGGGTGTGGCGTCTCCCGGCCTGGGTGCCGGCCGGGTGTGCGGCGGTCTCCCGGTCGGGGTGCCGACCGGGTGTGCGGCGGTGTCCCGGTCGGGGTGTGGCGGCTCTGCTGTTCTCCGTGTGGCGGTTCCGGCGGGTGTCTCGTGCGCCCCGGCGTCCCGGCGGCGGTGGCCTTTCGGTCCTGCCGTGGCGGGCCCTGGGCGCGGTCCGGTCGGCTTCGGGTGTGGTGGAGGGAGGGCCTCGTCGGGGCGGGGGTCGACTAAGGTGGCCGGGTGAAGATCGCGCTCATGGACTCCGGAATTGGCCTCCTCGCGGCGGCCGCGGCGGTGCGGCGGCTGCGGCCGGACGCGGATCTGGTCGTGTCCTCCGACCCCGACGGAATGCCCTGGGGCCCACGGACCGCCGCCGACCTCACCGAGCGGGCACTCGCCGTCGCCCGGGCCGCCGCCGCGCACCGCCCGGACGCGCTGATCGTCGCCTGCAACACCGCGACCGTGCACGCCCTGGACGCCCTGCGGGCGGAGCTCGAGCCGGCCATCCCCGTCATCGGGACCGTGCCGGCGATCAAGCCCGCCGCGGCCGCCGGCGGCCGGGTGGCGATCTGGGCCACTCCCGCCACCACCGGCAGCGCCTATCAGCGCGGGCTGATCCGCGACTTCGCCACCGGGGCCCGGGTCACCGAAGTGCCCTGCCCCGGGCTCGCCGACGCGGTGGAGGCGGCCGACGACGCCGCCGTGACGGCCGCCGTCGCCGCGGCCGCCGCGCTGACCCCGGCCGACGTCACCGACGTGGTGCTCGGCTGCACCCACTACGAGCTGGTCGAGGGCCCCATCCGAGCCGCCCTCGCCGCGCGGACCCGGGGGGCGGAGCTGGTCTACCACGGTTCCGCCGAGCCCGTCGCGGTGCAGGCGCTGCGCCGCCTGGGCCTGCGGCCCGAGCCCGACCTGCCGCGCACGGGCGGACTGGTCGTGCTGCGCAGCGGGCGCGAGGGGACCCTGCCCGCCGCCGCGCTCGCGTACGCCGAAGGCAGGCTGCTCGCGGGCCAGGGCGCGCCCGTCGGCTGACGGAGGCCTGCCGCCCGACCCACCCCCTGGCGAGACGAATCGTCTTGCATGTGATCCGGACCTGATCTACGGTTGGCCATGCAACGAGACGAAACGGTTCGTCTTGCAATGTTCCGAGGGGGGATCGCCCTTGCGTGCTCCACTCGCCACCACCCAGATCGTCCTGTCCGAGGTCACCAAGAGCTACGACACCCGCGTCGTCCTGGACCGCGTCAGCTGCACGGTCCGGCCCGGCGAGCGGGTCGGCGTCGTCGGCGACAACGGCTCCGGCAAGTCCACCCTGCTCCGGCTGCTCGCCGCACGGGAGCGCCCCGACCGCGGAGAGGTCGCCGTCACCGCCCCCGGCGGCCTCGGGTTCCTCCCGCAGACCCTCGGCCTCCCGCCGGCCGCCCGCGTCGGCGAGGCCGTCGACCTCGCCCTCGCGGACCTGCGCGCCCTGGAGCGCCGGATCCGCGCCGCGGAATCCCTGCTCCACCGGGCCGGTCCCGAGGAACTCGTCGCGTACGGAGGCCTCCTGGCCGCCTACGAGGCGCGCGGCGGCCGTGATGCCGAACGGCGCGTCGCAGCCACCCTGCGCCGCCTCGGCGAACGCGCCGAGCTCGACCCCGGCCGCCCGCTCGGCACCCTGTCCGGCGGGCAGCGCTCCCGGCTCGCGCTCGCGGCGACCCTCGCCGCCGAGCCGGAACTGCTGCTGCTCGACGAACCCACCAACGACCTCGACGACCAGGCGGTCGCCTGGCTGGAGGACCATCTGCTCGCCCACCGCGGCACCGTCATCGCCGTCACCCACGACCGGCTCTTCCTCGACCGCGTCACGACCGCCGTCCTCGAAGTGGACCAGGACGGCCGGACGGTACGCCGTCACGGCAACGGCTACGCGGGCTACCGCACGGCCCGCGCCGCCGAACGGGCCCGCCGGGAGCGGGAGTACGAGCAGTGGCGCGAGGAGGTACGGGACGCCGAGCGGCTCGCCGACGCCAACATCGGGCGGTTCGCCGCGATCCCGCGGAAGCTGCCGCGCGGCTTCAGCGGAGCCGGCGCCTTCCGTGCCCGGTCCCGGACCCACGGCGCCGCGAGCCGTGTCCGCGCCGCCCGCGAACGGCTGCACCGGCTGAGTGAGCACCCGGTCGCGCCGCCCCCGCGACCGCTCTCCTTCACGGGCCGGTTCACCGAGGGCTCGGCGGGAGTGGTGGAGATCGCCGGCGCGGCCCTGCCGGGACGGCTCGCGCCCGTCTCGCTCATGCTGCCGCCGGGGGAGCGGCTCCTGGTGACCGGACCCAACGGCGTCGGGAAGTCCACCCTGTTGCACCTGCTCGCGGGTGAACTGGAGCCCGCGCGGGGCAGCGTACGGACGCCGCCGCGGGTCGGGCTGCTCCGGCAGGACGACCCGTGGCAGCGCGAACCGCGCTCCGTCGTCGAGGTGTTCGGCCAGGAGTACGCCGACCAGGTGGCGGGTGACGGCCTGCTGGCCCCGGACGACCTCGCCCGGCCCGTGCGGGCGCTCTCGGCCGGCCAGCGCCGCAAGCTGGAGCTGGCCCGGCTGGTGGCACGGCCCCTCGACCTGCTGCTGCTGGACGAGCCCACGAACCACCTGGCCCCGGCCATGGCGGAGGAACTGGAAGCGGCCCTGGCCCACTTCGGCGGCACCCTGGTCCTCGTCACGCACGACCGGCGGCTGCGCGCGGCCTTCCGGGGACGGTGCCTGGAGCTTCAGCGGGAGCCGGCCGCCGCGAGCCGCTGAGCCAGCGTGCGCAGGTCGTCCGCGTCCAGGACCCGGTCCCCGAACCCGGGCAGCGGCACGTGGAGCGGCGCCGTCCAGTGGGCGGGGACCGCCCCCTGGCCGTACCGGGCCCCGCCAGGATCCCCGTCACCGCCGCCACCGTGTCGGTGTCCCCGCCCAGGTCCACGGCGGCCCGGACCGCCTCGGCGAAGCCGGTGGTGGTCCGCAGTGCCCACACCGCCGAGCCCAGACAGGGCCACACCGCCCCGTTGAACTCGGTGGCCAGCTCCGGATGCCAGTCGGGGGCGAGCACGCGGCCGTACCGCTCGCGGTGGTCCGGATGCACCGCGGCGAGCGTCGCGGGGAGGGCGGCCAGCGGGTCGGCCCCTTCCAGGGCGACGCGGACGAGCTCGTGCAGGATCGCGGTCCCCTCCCAGGCGGCCCGGTCGCCGTGCGTCAGGGCCGCGATCCGCCGGGCGGCCTCCATGGTCCCCTCCCGACCGGCGGGGGCGAAATAGACCGCCGAGGTGGCGGCCCGCATCAGGGAACCGTTGCCCGCCGCCCGTGCGTTGATCTGGAAGTGCAGGGCCGCGGCGAGCTCCCAGGGCTCCCCGTTGGTCAGCACGTCCTCGGTCTGCAGCCCGATGTCCTTGGGCTGCCCGGCCGCCCAGCGCTGGAACCGGCCGAAGATGTCGGGGAGTTCGAGACCGCCGCACTCCAGCAGGGACTCCGCGACCAGGACGGCCATCTGCGTGTCGTCCGTGGCCTCGCCGGGGTCCCAGCCGCCGCCCCCGGCCATCTCCGCGCCGCGGGCGGTCAGTTCCCCCGCCGCCCCGAACTCGTAGGGCGCGCCCAGCGCGTCGCCCGCCGCAGAGCCGATGACGGCTCCCACGGCCCGGTCCATCCGGGTGATCACGGGGTCTCCTCCTCGCACACGGCCGCCAGCAGTTCGCGCGTGAAGCGGTCCAGGTCGTCCAGGCCGGCCGCCGCCAGGGTCGCCGGGGCGCCGGCCAGCAGGTGCGGGATGGCACCGTGCAGGGCGAGGGTCAGCGCACGGGCCCGCTCCGGCCCGGCCGGCAGTCCGGCCGCGCGCAGCAGGTGCGTGTGCGCCGTGAAGTCCGCCGCCGCGACCGGGTCCAGCAGCGCGGCCAGCCAGGGGCGGCGCGCCGCCTCGGCCTGGAGCTCCAGATACGCCAGCACGCGGGTGCGCCCGGGCCCGGCCACGTTGCGCAGCAGCCCCGCGAGCAGAGCCGCGAGCTGCGCCGCGTCGGCAGGCCCCGGTCCGAGCCCGTGTCCCGATCCGGGTCCGAGCCCCGGTCCGAGCCCGTGTCCCGATCCGGGTCCGAGCCCCGGTCCCGACCCCGGTCCTGGCCCCGGCTCCGCTCCCGGTCCGTGCTCCTGCCCGGCCCCCGCCAGGGTCTGCGCCAGCGCCCGGTACTGCTCCGTGCAGCGTTCGGCCGCGGCCCGCAGCAGGGCGTCGCGGGTCGGGAAGTAGTTCTTGGCGGTGCCCGTCGGCACGGCGGAGGCCGCGTCGACGGCACGGTGCGTCAGCCCGCGTCCGCCCTCCTGCGCCAGTACGGCGATGGCCGCGTCCCGCAGCCGGTCCCTCCGGTCCTGATTCACATTGCCACCTTAACCACAACCGTGGTACCACAGATGTAGTACCACATTTGTGGTGGTTGTCGGCCGTGCGGTGAAGGGACAGGCCATGAGCGAAACCCGGAGCGGGCGGGGACCGGGGCACGGAGCGGGCACGGCCTTGGTCGTCGGCGCGGGGGTCGGCGGACTCGCCACCGCCGTCGGCCTGCGCCGTGCGGGCTGGGAGGTGACCGTCCTCGAACGGCGCACCGCGCTCGAACGCTACGGAACCGCCTTCGGGATCCACCCCACCGCCGAGACCGCGCTCGACCGGCTCGGCCTCGGCGACGCGCTGCGGGCGCGGGCGGTTCCGTACCGGGGAGCCCGGATCCGGCGCCCCGACGGGAAGGTGCTGGCCGCCCTCCCGCTCGAACGGATCGAGCGCCGGGCGGGCCGCCCGGAACTGCTCATCTCCCGGCCCCACCTCATCGACGCGCTGCTCGCCGCGCTCGACCGGCTCGGCGGCGAGCGGATCGCGTACGGCCGGCGCCTCACCGACCCGGCCGCACTCGCCGCCGACCTGGTCGTCGGCGCCGACGGCATCAACAGCGCGGTGCGTACCGCGCACTTCGGCCGGGCCGCCGGACCGCGCCCGGTCGGCACCGCCGCCTGGATCGGCACCGCCGGATTCGAGACCGGCCTCTACGGCGAGACCTGGGGCGCGGGCCGCTTCTTCGGCATGACCCCCGTCGAGGCCGGCCGCACCAACTGGTACGCCGCCGTCCCCGGGGCCACCACCGCCCAGGAGGTACAGGAGGTCTTCGCCGACTGGCACGACCCCATCCCGCGCGTGCTGGCCGAGACCGATCCCGCGACCTGGATCCGGTACGAGATGCGCCACCTGTACCCCGCGCTCCCCAGCTTCGTCGCCGACGGCCGGATCGCCCTCGTCGGCGACGCCGCCCACGCCATGACACCCAACCTCGGCCAGGGCGCCTGCACCGCCCTCCTCGACGCCGAGGCCCTGAGCCGCGCCGTCGCCGCGGCCGGACCGGCCGGGCTGCCCGGCGCCCTGCGCGCGTACGACACCGAGCGCCGCCGCAGCGCCCAGCGCGTCGCCTTCGCCTCCCGGAACCTGCACCGCTTCATGACCGGCCGCCACCCGGCCCTGCGCGACGCGCTCGTCCGCCGTGCCGGAGCCGCGCTGCACCGAGTGGGCGAGGGACGGTGGCGGGCAAGCGGAACGTGAGTACGCTGCTACTCATGACGGGTCACCCTCCGGGTCCGCTCTGGGCGGGCCGCGCCTCCAACCGTGTGCAGTGGCTGCTCGCCGCCGTCGGTGCGGCCTGTCTGGCGCTCGGTGTCGAACTCGCCGTCGACTACGCCTGGACCGCCGGCATCATCCCGCTGCTCATGTCCGTGATCGGCTGCCTCGCCGTCGGGCTGCTCATCCTCTACGGCACCCTGGCCTTCGTGCACGTCGCCGTCACCGTCGACGCCGAGGCCATGGAAGTGCGCTGCGGCCACATAGGGGTGCCCCGCCGCAGGATCCGGCTCGCGCAGGTCACCTCCGCCGAGTTCGTCCCCAGCATCACCCCGCAGCAATGGGGAGGCTGGGGCCACCGCTGGCGCCCCGAGAAGGGCACCGCGATCATCGTCCGGCGCGGCGAGGGCGTGGCCCTCGTCCTCGACGACGGCAAGCGGTTCACCGTCACCGTCGACGACGCCGAGAACGCCGTCCGCGTCATCCGCGCCCACCTGCGCGCCCTCGCCCGGTAGAGGTGTGTCCTGCGGAGCGCGGCCGGGCGCTTACCGCTCCGCGAGGCGCGGGGACGTACACTCCGCCAGATGAGCAGCAGTGTCACCCGCACGACCGGGAACGAGCCCTCGCAGTCCGCCGACGGGCCCCGGGCCGAGGCGGCCACACCCCCCGCGACCGCCCGGTCCGCCGCGAAGCGGAAGGGGCTGTGGCTGCTGCGTGCCCTGCTCGCCGCCCTCTCCGGCGTGCTGCTCTACCTCAGCTTCCCGCCCCGCCCGTTGTGGTGGCTGGCCCCCTTCGCCCTCGCCCTGCTCGCCGGCTGCCTCCACGGCCGCCGTGCCCGGGCCGGCTTCGGCCTCGGGCTCCTCGCCGGACTCGGCTACCTGCTGCCGCTCCTCGTCTGGACCGGTGAGGAGGTCGGCCCGGTGCCCTGGCTGGCGCTGAGCACCCTCGAAGCCCTCCTCATCGGCCTCACCGGCCTCGGTATCGCCCTCGTCAGCCGGCTCCCGGCCTGGCCGCTGTTCGCCGCCGCCGTCTGGGTCGCGGGCGAGGCCCTGCGGGCCCGGGCCCCCTTCGGCGGCTTCCCCTGGGGCAAGCTCGCCTTCGGACAGGCCGACGGCGTCTTCACCCCGCTCGCCGCCCTGGGCGGCACCCCCCTGCTCTCCTTCGGTGTCGCCCTCTGCGGATTCGGCCTCTACGAGGCCCTGCGCATCGCCCGCAGCCACCCCGGCCGCACCACCGCCGCGCTGACCGCGCTCACCGTCGCCGCCCCGATCGGCGTGGGCCTCGCCGCCCGCCCGCTGGTCTCCGACGCGGCCGAGGACGGCACCGCCGTGGTCGCCGTCATCCAGGGCAACGTGCCCCGCCTCGGCCTCGACTTCAACTCCCAGCGCCGGGCCGTCCTCGACAACCACGCCCGGCGCACCGTCCAGCTCGCCGAGGACGTCAGGGCCGGCCGCGCCCCGAAGCCCGACTTCGTCGTCTGGCCGGAGAACTCCTCCGACCTCGACCCGTACGCCGAGCCCGACGCCCACGACGTCATCGACCAGGCCGTCAAGGCCATCGGCGTGCCCGTCGCCATCGGCGCCGTGGTGGCCCCGGAGACGGGCCCGCTGCGCAACACGATGATCCTGTGGGACCCGGTCAAGGGCCCCACCGCGACCTACGACAAGCGCAAGATCCAGCCCTTCGGCGAGCGCATCCCGATGCGTTCCGTCGTCCGCCTCTTCAGTTCCGACGTGGACCGGGTGCGCCGCGACTTCGGTCCCGGCAAGGACCCGGGCGTCTTCGACATGGCCGGCACCGGCGTCGGCATGGTCACCTGCTTCGAGGCCGCCTTCGACGACGCCGTCCGCTCCACCGTCCAGGACGGCGCCCAGGTGATCGCCGTGCCGAGCAACAACGCCACCTTCGGCCGGACCCAGATGACCTACCAGCAGCTCGCCATGGACCGGATCCGCGCCGTCGAGCACAGCAGGACCGTCCTCGTCCCCGTCACCAGCGGGGTCAGCGCCGTCATCCGCCCCGACGGGAAGATCGTCTCGCAGACCAGGATGTTCACCGCGGACGCGCTGGTCGCCGAGGTGCCGCTGCGCTCCGGCCGCACCCCGGCCACGGTCGTCGGCCCGCTGCCGGAGTACGCACTGCTCCTGCTGGCCGCGGGCGGCTTCGGGTGGATCCTGAACCGCCGGATCCGCTCGCGCCGCGCCGCCTGAGGCCGGAACCGGTCCGGCGGCCTCGTAGGGTCGGGTCATGACCACACCCGATTTCATCCGCCGGATCCGCGCCACCGCCGGGCACCAGCTGCTCCTGCTGCCCGGAGTCACGGCCATCGTCTTCGACGACCTCGGCCGGGTGCTGCTCGGCCGGCGCTCCGACACCGGGCAGTGGGCGGTGGTCGGCGGAATCGCCGAGCCGGGGGAGCAGCCCGCCGAGACCGCCGTGCGCGAAGTGTACGAGGAGACGGCGGTGCGGTGCGTCGTCGAGCGCGTGGTCCTCGTCCAGATGACGGAGCCGATGACCTACCCCAACGGTGACATCTGCCAGTTCCAGGACATCACCTTCCGCTGCCGCGCGACGGGCGGCGAGGCGCGGGCCAACGACCACGAGTCCCTCGAAGTGGCCTGGTTCGAGGTGGACGCGCTGCCTCCGCTGGATCCCTTCGGCCGGGAGCGGATCCACCGGGCCCTGCTCGACGAGCCGACCTGGTTCGCGGATCCCGCCGCTCTCGCGCAGCTCCCGGACCGGCAATGTGAGCCGGGCGGGCGTGCGCTGTAAGGTTCCGCTGATCCAAGGCGGTTGTCGGACAGTCGTACATTCGAGGGGGCGGTCGGGGGATGACCTCGCGCAGTTCAGCCGGAGAGTCGCGGACGGGCGGCTCTGGCCGCCCGTCGGCCGGAGCGGTCCCCGGCGGGCGCCTGGCGGTCCTCGACGGGGTGCGGGTCCTCGCCGCGCTCGGCGTGCTCTTCTACCACTACTTCGCCCTCGAGAGCGCCTGGGGGAAACCGCCCGCCGAGATCTTCCCGACCGCCCACCGGCTCGCCGTCTACGGCTGGCTCGGCGTCGAGATCTTCTTCCTGGTCAGCGGGTTCGTCATATGTATGAGCGCCTGGGGCCGCTCCGTGGGCGACTTCGCGGTGTCCCGGGTCTCCCGGCTCTTCCCCGCCTACTGGGCGGCCGTCGCCTTCACCTCCCTCGTGCTGTTCTCCTGGCCCGAGGTCAGGCAGGTCAAGGCGTTCAGCCACGTCCTGGTGAATCTGTCGATGCTCCAGGGAGGCGTCGGCGTCCCGAACATCGACGACGCCTACTGGACCCTCTTCGTCGAGCTCAAGTTCTACATACTGTTCGCGATCGTGGTCATGCGCGGCGTGACCTACCGCAACTGCGTCCTGTTCTGCGCGGCCTGGACCCTGGCCGGCGTCGTGGCGCCCACCGCCGACAACGGCGTGCTGTCCTTCTTCGCCGTCTCGCCCTCGTCCCCGTACTTCATCGCCGGCATCGCCTTCTACCTCATGCGCCGGTTCCGGCCGAACGCCGTCCTGTGGGCCGTCGTCGGCGTCCAGTTCCTCCTCGCCCAGCACTACGTGCACGCCCGCATGATCTCCAGCCTGGGCCGGGCCGCCACCGAGCGGACGCCCGCCTGGCCCGCGCATCTGATCATCGTCCTGGGCTTCGCCCTGATGGCGGCCATAGCGCTCGGCGCCCTCGACGGCGTCCGGTGGCGCTGGCTCCCGCACGCCGGAGCGCTCACCTACCCGCTCTACCTGATCCACATGATGGCCGGGCTGACCTTCATCCATCACTTCCGCCGAGACGTGGCGCCCGTACCCCTGGTCATCGGCGTGACCGCCGCGATGCTGCTGCTCGCCTGGCTCATCCACCGGCTCGTGGAACGCCCGCTCGGCCGACGCGTGCGCGACCGGCTGCGCAGCGGGGTGCAGGACATCCGGTCGGCCACCCCGCGCGGCCCGTCGATCGACCGGCTCCCCGCCCAGCCCTCGGCACCCGACGCGGAACGCATCCCGGCCGGCCGCTAGTGCTGTGCCGGGCGTCGTGACCCGGTGAACCCTTCCGTTCACAGCACCAGGGCGTGTCCTGCCGGGCTCGCGGCGCCCGGCCACCCGCCTTCGACCTGGCCTCTTCGATCCTCGGGCGCCGGGAACCAGGCATGTTCCCGAAGAGCGGTGCCATGAACCGCCCGGCCGTCAGGCCCGCAGGCGGGGCCTCAGGACCGTGCCTCCTGGTACAGCCGCACCGCCCGGTCGCCCAGGACCGCGCTGTACGAGATCTCCGGGACGCTCCCGCCGCCCTCGTAGCCGCCGAGTACCCCGGCCAGGGCCCCGTTCACCAGCCAGGGGCTGCCGCTGGTGCCGCCGGTGAGGTCCGGGCAGCCGATCCGGCGCTGGGTCGCGGAGAGCAGGTCGGTGGTGTTCGCGCAGCGCACCGGGGCCTCCAGGGTCCGCGGGTAGCCGATGATCGTCACCCTGGCGTCGTCCGGCTGCTCGGCGGCGACCGGGAAACCGCCCACGAGGTCCTCCACGGTCCCGGTCCGCCCGCCGTCCACCGGGGCCACCGTCGCGAAGGCGATGTCGTCGTCCGGGTCCTGCCCGTCCGTCCAGCCCGGTGCGATGTACGCGCCGGTGAGCTTCCAGAATCCGTACGGGGCCTTGCCGTCGCGGTAGCCCGGCGCGAAGACGGTGGTGTCCGGGCTCTCCAGGCAGTGCGCGGCGGTGGCGATCACATCGCCCTCTTCGCTGTGCACCACGGCCGCGGTGCAGTGATGCCCGCCGCCCTGCCCGCCCGCGAAGAGCGCGCCCACCCGGTCGGCGGTGGCGCCGGGCAGCGCCCACGCGGTGACGCCGAGCGGTGGTCCGGCGGCGGCGTCGGGCAGGTCCACGCCGACCAGCGCGGCCATCGCGGTCAGTGCGAGCAGGATCCGGGACGCCCGCCGCGCACGGGTGCGCCGGGCCGGTCGGAGGAGCGTGGAGTGGATCATTTTTCCACCCTGCCCGCCGAACCTATGTCCGGAGGATGGTGTTCCGTATGAATCCCCTGTGAATTCTGTGAACCTCGTGTGAAGGCCGGGGCATGCCCTGACAGGACCCGCTATGTCGGATGTCGGCAGCCGATCGGCGGCTATCCGAGCCGCTCGTACACCGTCACCCGGCGCCCCCGCACCTGCCGGTCCGCCACCACCGCGAAGTGCTCCCGCAGGACCGCCGCCTTGGCCTGGTCCCGCTCCGCCGACGGCGGCTTCGCCACCTTCTCCGCGTCCGTCACCAGCAGCACCCGCCGCTGCCCGAGCAGCGCCGCCCGGATCCGCGCGGGGTCCGCTTCCTCACCCTTCAGGGTGGCCGAGGCGGCCGGGGACGCGGCCAGTGCCACATCCGCCAGGCCGCCGAAGGCGCCGGGCGAGACCAGCGCCGTGTCCCGTCGTGCGGCCGGGAGGAACAGCACCGCGTCCCCGTCCCGCTTCAGCCCGGCCACCTCGCCGGCCACCGCGAGCACGTCGTCGATCCGGCTGGCCGGGGCCCGCTTGTCCAGTTCCACCGGAAGCAGGGCCAGCACCGAGACCCCGACCACGCCCGGCACCAGCAGACCCGACGCCCTCGGGAGGCGCGGCGCGCAGGCCCGTACGGCTGCGCCCAGCGCGGCGCCGATCAGCAGCGCCAGCCCCACCATGCTGAACAGCACGTACCGGTCCTGGAACAGCGGCTGCACCAGGGACAGCCCGATCAGCCCGAGCTGCGGCACCGCCAGCAGCGGCAGGCCGACCGCGGCCACCGACAGCGCCGGGCGGTCCGGCCGGACCCCCCGGTCCGCCCACGCGCCCAGCCCGCCGACCGCCAGGAGGATCCCCGGCCCGATCAGCGTGGGCCAGCCCAGCGGCGGTATCCAGGACACCTGGTCGGACTGGCCGCGGCTGAACAGGATCAGCGGGAGCGCCCCCGCCACCGCGCCCGAGCTGTACGCCGCCCAGCGCAGCCACACCGGCCGCCCGGCCCGCCCCCACCCCAGGGTCGCCGCGTGCGCGGGCAGCACCAGCAGGGACAGCCAGTTCAGCAGGGCGCACACCAGCACGGTGATCCCGTACGCCGCCCAGCGCGGCCAGGCCCGCCGTTTGGGGCCGCGCTCCAGGAGCGAGACCAGCAGCAGCGTGGAGAGCCCGGCCCCCGCCGCGACCAGCGCGTACGGGCGGCCCTCCTGGAGGTGGAACTGGACCGCGGGCAGCAGCCCGAGGGCCAGCCCGCCGCCGAGCCCCGCCCAGAACCCGGCCAGGCGCCGCCCGATCAGCGCCACGCACGACGCGGTGGCCGAGACGGCCAGCACCGACGGCAGCCGCAAGGTCGCCGTACTCGCCCCGAAGACCTCGAAGAGGCAGTGCATCAGCAGGTAGTAGAGCCCGTGCACGGCATCCACGTTCGCGAGCATCGCCCATATCTCACCCGCCGACCGCCCGGCCACCTGCCAGGTCGCCGCCTCGTCCCGCCACACGCTGTCCTGCCGGGAGAGCCCCCACAGACCGAGCCCCAGGGTCCACAGCAGGGGGACCAGCCACACCACGACGCGCCGACTTCGGGATTCAGCTATGGCGGATATGTCGGAAGGCATGAAGGTGCGCGGATCCTCGGTGGGGGGCGTCGGCGGAAAGCACCAGTCTATGGACGCCGCGGACGGTTTCCGGACCGGGTGTTGTGCACCACGGAGCGTGATCGTCCGGCCCACCCGCCCCTAGCCTCGCCGCAGGAGCACGAACGAGGGGCGGTACCCGGTGAACTGGCTCATCCACGACTACCGCGAGAGCGATCTCGCAGCGGTGGTCCATCTGATCGACACCACGGCCGAACTCGGACAGGAGTCCGTCTTCTCGCTCGCCGAGTGCATCAGCGCACTGACCGGCCGCCAGCCCTGCGTGGTCGCCGTCCACCAGGGCGTCCCCATCGGCGCGGCGCTCGCCTGCGTCACCGGCGAACGGGCCTGGGTCATGCGCATCGCGATCGCCGCCGGCTGGCGCGGCCGGGGCCTGGCCAGCGCCCTGCTCGTCGAACTGGAGCGACGGCTCATCGCCGCGCGCGTCGGCCGCATCGCGTACGTCCTGCCCGAGGAGGACATGCTCGGCGAGGGCCTCCTCAACGCCGGATACACCCGGCAGCCGGCCGTCGCCTACTTCGAGAAGACCGAGCCGCTGCACGGACCGGCCGCGGGCCTCCTCGACGACCTCGGCGGCCGCTTCCTGCCGAACGACCTGTGGACCGAGGTCGCCGGTATGGAGAAGGAGAAGGACCTCATCGAGCGGCGCGTGGTGCTGCCGCTCGCCGAGCCCGAGCGGGCCGCCTCGCACGGGGTGCGGCCGCCGCGCGCCATCACCCTCTTCGGCCCGCCCGGCACCGGCAAGACCACCTTCGCCCGGGCCATCGCCTCCCGGCTCGGCTGGCCCTTCGTGGAACTGCTGCCCTCCCGCCTCGCCGGCGAGGGCAACCTGGCGGCCGCACTGCGCGACGCGTTCGCCCGGATCGCCGAGCTGGAGCGCGTACTCGTCTTCATCGACGAGGTCGAGGAGATCGCACCGGTACGCACCGAGCCCGCGCAGCCCGGCGGGATCCACGGGGTGACGAACGAGCTGCTGAAGCTGATACCGGGCTTCCGGGAGGGCGACGAGCGGCTGCTGGTGTGCGCCACCAACTCCATCCGCTCCCTCGACCCGGCCTTCCTGCGGCCCGGGCGCTTCGACTACCTCATCCCGATCGGCACCCCGGACTCCGTGGCGCGCGCCGCCATCTGGTCCCGCTACACGGCGGGCCGCGCGGACGTCGACGTGAACGCCCTGGTGGCGGCCACCGAGCTGTTCACGCCGGCCGACATCGAGCACGCGGCGCGGATCGCGGCGCAGGTGTCCTTCGAGCGGGACCTGGAGGCGGTGGGCGCGCGGGGCGCGGCGGCCGCGCAGCTGGGCGCGACCACGGAGGACTACCTGGCGGCGGTCCGGCAGTGCAGGCCGACGGTGACCCCGGCGATGACGGGCGAGTTCGAGGCGGACATCACCGCGCACGCCCGGTTCTGACCCCGGTCGGAGCCCCCTGACCTCCGTCCCCCGGTTGCGGCGGGGGCGGAATGCGAAACGGCCCGCGGCCACTCCCCGAAGGGGCCGCGGGCCTCCCGCGCGGACGCGGCGGCCGCCTCGGCCGGACGGCCGAGGCCCGGCTTCGGCTACCGTCGCCGCATGGGCTTCGTCATCTTCATGACCCTTCCCGGTCTGGCTCTGGTGCTCACCGCCATGGCCTTCCTCGACCTGGCGCTGGTCCGCGCGGGCCGCGCCGGGCTGCTGCCCTGGCGGTGGAACGGCCGCCAGGGACAGATATCCGCCACCGGCTTCGAGCAGCTGCACGCCAGCTTCTCGCCGGGCAAGCAGAACGAGCTCAAGGAGCGGCAGAGCGCCCTCGTCATGCGCGACGACGAGGAGGACGGCGCACCGCCGCGCACCCGGGTCGACCTCGACGGCGGACTCGCCGTCATCCGGCTGCCCGGTACCGCGGCCGGGCCCGCTACGGGGAGCAGCGGTACGTGAAGTCCACCGCGGCCGTGCGCCGACCGGGCGACACCAGCTGCAACTCCGCCTTCGCCGGGTAGCTCCCCGTGCCCCGGAAGGTCCACAGCAGGTGCAGCCGGGCCTCCCGCTGCCCGCGCGGCACCCGCTCGGTCAGCTGCTCGGACCGGGTGCCGTCGCTGCGCACCCACCGGTAGGTGAGGACGCCCGGGCGCCCGTTGGTCGCCACCACGGCCACCACATCGGCCGCCGCGTCACAGGCCGGGCCCTTGGGATCGGTACTCACGGCCACGTCCCGGACCTCGATGCCGGGCCCCAGCCGCTGCCACCCGAGGTACGCGAGGACCGCGGCCAGGACGAGCGCCGCGAGGGCGTACCGCCGCAGACCGGCCAGGCGGCGCCGCCGGGGCGCCGACGCGACCGCCATCGAGGCGTCGACGGGGAACGGCGCGGGCATGGCCGCGGTGACCCCGGGCCCGAACCGGAGCACGGAGCCCTCGACCCGGTCGGGAGCCACCTCCTCGGGAGCCATCCTCTTGGTCGTGTCCGGGGGGCCGCTGAACCAGTGGCTGCCGAGGACGGTGGCGCTGTAGTCGTCGCCCTCGGGGGCGCCGGAACCGCTCATCGGGGTACCTCCTGGCAACGCAGCAGGTACTGCGAGGCCGACGCGGACTTGTTCCCGGCGGTGGGCTTGGTGGTGACCCGGACGCCGCCGTGGCAGCCACGGTCGCGTGTGAAGGTGTGGGACCTGACCTGGGTGGCCGTCGAGCCGGCCGGGACGACGAACGACTCCGCGCCGTCCGGGACGGAGTAGGAGCCCTGCGCGCCGCCCAGGAACCACTCCACCGTCACGGTCACCGAGCCCGTGCCCTGGGAGGTGACCGAAATCGTCGCGTCGCCCCGGTAGACGCCGGTCTTGAGCGACACGGAGACGTCCGTGACCTTCAGCGTCGGTGTGGGCGTCGGGGTCGGGGTCGGGGTCGGCGTGGGCGGCCAGCTGACCGTCGGCTTCGGGGTGGGGCTCGTCGACCCCGACGGAGAAGCCGACGGAGACGTGGACGTGGACGGCGAGGGGCTCGGGGACGCCGAGGGGCTCGGACTCGGCGAAGGGGAGGCGGAGTCCGTCGGGCTCGGGCTCGGGATCGGCGAGGCCGAGCCGGGCGGGGCCGCGCTCGTCGTGGCGAAGGCGCTTACCGCCGAGGCCGCGTCCGGGGCCGCGCCGATCGCGTCCGTCGTCAGGATCAGCACGGTTCCCAGCACCAGCGCCACGCCCGCCGCGAGCCAGCCGCGGCGCCCCGGAGCCCAGCCGGAACCGCTGGGCACCGTGGTCGTGGCGAACGCGGTGGTACCCGCCGCCGTGCCGCCCGCCGAGGGGAACAGCAGCGGCAGCAAGGCGGCCAGCGCCGCCAGCTTGCGCTGTCCGCGCTCCTCCCACTCGGGCCCGTACGCCGCCAGTGCCACGCCTTCCAGCTCGGCCACGAACGCCTCGGCGTTCTCCGGCCGCTGCTCGGGTGCCTTCGCGAGGCCGCGCCGGATCAGCGGACGGACGGGCTCGGGTGCTTCCGTCTCCGGTACCGGCGCCTCGATGTGCTGGACGGCGAGCTCGGCGAAGTTCTCCCCGTCGTAGGGCTTGCGGCCGGTGAGGCACTCGAAGAAGGTCGCCGTCGCCGCGTACACGTCGGCCGCGGGCGAGGCCGGCCGGCCCTGCCACTGCTCCGGAGCCATGTAGGCGGGAGTTCCGGCCACGCCGGGCGTGCTGCCCCGGTTCGCCGCGATCCCGAAGTCCACCAGCTTGGACGAGCCGTCCGGCGCGACCAGTACGTTCTCCGGCTTGTAGTCCCGGTGGACGACGCCCGCCCGGTGCGCCGCCGCGAGCCCGAGCAGGGACCCCTTGAGGACCACCAGCGCGGCCTCGGCATCCGCTCGCCCGGACTGCTTCAGCAGCGCGCGCAGGGAGATGCCGTCCACCAGCTCCATGACGATGGCCGCGCCGCCGGACGCCTCCACGTACTCGTACAGCCTGACCACGTACGGGGTCTCCAGCCCGCCCAGGAGGCGGGCCTCGGCCCGGAACTCCCCGACGAACGCCGGATCCTGGCGCAGCCGGTCGCTGAGGTACTTCACCGCGACGGGGGTGCCCGTGCCGTCGTGGACGGCGAGCACCACGCGGCCGCTGCCGCCCGAACCGAGCTCACGGACCTCGGTGTAACCGGGGACCGACCATGCCGCCCGCGTGTCGTTCATCGTTTCTGCCCCCTGCCTGCCGTGTGGCGCCGCCGCATCGCTCGGACGACCGGTCCCGGACCGGCGTCCACCGGCCCTCCCCGGACCGGACGCCCCCTGGGACGTGATTTCCGCCGTGGCCGGTTCCCGACCGGGGCGGACGGCTCAGGCCGCGGCCGACAGGGCGCCGATCATGGCGTGCAGCCGGTCGGCTGCCGCCCGCCCGAAGGCCGGATCGTTGATGTGTGTGTCGTAGTCGTAGAGCCTGGTGGCACTGCCCCGCAGGCCCTCGCGCAGCGCCGAGAACAGGGCCCGGTCCGCGCCGGCGTCATGGTACGGCCCGCCCGGTGCGCCGAGCGTGGACAGTCCACGGAGCGGGACGCAGACCGCCGTGGGGCCGTTCGCCGCGCGCAGTTTGGCGGCGACCCGGCGGCCGAGCTCCGCGCATTCGGCCGCGGTCGTACGGGTCACCGTGATGGACGGATTGTGGACGTGGACGCCCCGGTCGCGGACCTTCCGGGGCAGGCTCTCCAGCGGGCCGAACTTCACCATGTCCAGCGCCCCCAGGCTCACCACCTGCGGGATTCCGGCCCGCCCGGCCGCGCTGAGCCGGTCCGGGCCCGCGGTGAGGATGCCCCCGCACAGGTCGTCGGCGAGCTCGCTGAGGGTGAGGTCGAGGACGCCCGCGAAGATCCCCTGGCCGGCCAGGGTCTCCAGGGTGCGGCCCCCGGTGCCGCTGACGTGGAAGACCAGCACCTCGTAGCCGAGTTCCGTCAGCCGTTCGCGCGCCGCGTCCACCCCGGCCGTGGTCACGCCCGCCATGCTCGCCGCGACCAGGGGGCGGGCGCCCGCGCCCAGCCGGGGCGGGTGGCCCTCCGCGGAGGTGCGGGCGTAGGCCCGGGCCATCCCGGTGATCGCCGCCACGGCGTTCGCCAGGACCGGTGCGGAGATGCTGTTGATCCCCGCGATGTCCACCACGCTGTACATCATGGTGATGTCCGAGGAGCCCACGTAGGGGCGGACGTCCCCGGACGCCATGGACGAAACCATCAGTTTCGGTACGCCCAGCGGCAGGGCGCGCATCGCCCGGGTGGCGATGGAGGTGCCGCCGCTCCCGCCGATGGCGAGTACCCCGTGCAGCCTGCCCTCGGCGTGCAGGCGTAAGAGGGTCGCCTCCGCGCCCCTCGCCATGGTGGTCACGGCCGCACCCCGGTCGGCGGCCGTGCGCAGTTCCGACAGTTCCGTTCCGGCCGCCCGGGCCACCGCGTCACGCGGCACGTCGGCGGGTACCCGGGGTTCGCCCATGATTCCTGTGTCGACCAGTACCACTTCGACTCCGGCGCGCAGCAGCCTCTCGTGCAGCCAGCCGTACTCCACACCCTTGGTGTCCAAGGTTCCCACCAGCACGACGTTCGTCATGTGTGCAATGTCCATGCAGGTAAGGGTGTTGGCAAGTGCAAGTGTGGGTCAAACCTTCAGGAGCTCCAACAGGCGCTCGACGAAAGGGAGTTGGGATGGCATCAGCATGTTTCGCGCCAGTGGTGGAGCAAACCAGGCCACCCGGTCCAGCTCCGGGAACTCCTGGACGTTCCCGGAGTGCGGAGGCCACTCCATCGAGAAGGTCCCGGGCACCATCAGCGCGGGGTCGAGATCCGCCTCCACCGCCCAGATGGTCACCAGCTTTCCGCTGGTCAGACGTACCTCGCCCAGCGGCAGGTACTCGCCCTCCGGCGGAGGCAGCCCGATCTCCTCGGTGAACTCACGGCGGGCCGCGTCCCGCGGAGTCTCCTCCGGCCCGTATTCACCCTTGGGGATGGCCCAGTCCCCGGTCTCCCGCCCGGCCCAGAGCGGGCCGCCCATATGTCCGAGGAGTACCTCGACACCGGGCTCCGGCTCCGGACCGGTCCGCCGGAAGAGGAGCAGTCCGGCACTGCGTTTGTGCGTCATGGGTACATCCATGCCCCGTACGGACCCCGGCCAGTGATGCGGGTACGGGTTCCGCGGTCAGTGGTCGTGCGGGCCCTGCCGGTGGACCGGACCGTGCGCGTCCGCGCAGTGCGCGTCGGACGGGCCTCCGCCCGCGCGGCCGACCGTGAGCAGGGACTCCTGCGCGTGGTCCACCTGAAGGGTGGTGTGCGTGATCCCGTACTCCTTGTCGAGCAGCCGCTCCAGGTCCCGGCGGACGGCGTGGCAGTCGCCCGCCGGCTCCACCAGCACGTGCGCGGACAGTGCCGCCTGGCCCGAGGTGATCGTCCAGATGTGCAGGTCGTGCACCTCGGTGACGGGCGGGTGCCCGACGAGCCGGTCGCCGACCGCGTCCGGGTCCACATGGGCCGGGGCGGCCTCCAGGAGGATCCGGCCGGACTCGCGGACCAGCCCGTAACCCGCCTTGATCATCAGCACCACCACGACCAGCGTGGCGATCGCGTCCGCCTGCCGGAAACCGGTGGTCAGCACGATCAGGCCGGCGATGGCGGTGCCGATGAAGGCGAAGAGGTCGTTCAGGATGTGCTGGTAGGCGCCCTCGACGACGAGCGCGGAACGGTTCGCCCGGGAGATGCACCAGGCCGCGGCCACGTTGACGGCGATGCCCGCGAGCGCCGTCAACACGACCAGCCCGCCCTCCACCGGCGGCGGGTCCATCAGCCGCCGCACCGCCTCGTACGCCAGCCAGACCGCCAGCAGGATCAGCGTCAGCCCGTTCGCCTGGGCGGAGAGTATCTCCGCCCGCTTGAGGCCGTACGTGAAGCCGCCGCGGGCGGGGCGCGCGGCCAGCCGCATGGCGATCAGCGCCAGCACGATCGAGACCGCGTCGGTCAGCATGTGGGCCGCGTCGGAGATCAGCGCCAGCGAGTTGGCCATGACGCCGACGACCACCTCGATGGCCATGAACCCGCCGATCAGGGCGAGCGCGATCGCCAGCCAGCGCCGGTCGGCGTCGGCCGCCACGCCGTGGCTGTGCCCTCCGGGACCGTGGCCGTGGCCGTGGTCGTGGCCCGCGGACCCGTTTCCGCGTCCGTCGCCGCTCCCGTGTCCGTGGCCGTCGTGCGCGTGGTCGTGCCCACTCATGGCGTCCCCCGTCTCGTCGCGGCGCCCGTGTGTTCGGGTCCGTCGCGTGAAGTGAAGCGCACCCCGGCGGGATCGGCAAAGGCTGCAACGGGGACCGTTGTCATTACCCATAAGAGGCCTCTGACCTGCGGTGATGTCCGACCGGTGCCGGACCTTCGCGATCGTGGGAAAATCTGGTCATGGTCCAGCGCCCAAGTGTGCCGACCGCGCCCCAGCTCGTCCTGGTGACAGACTGGGGCGCCACCGAGATGGATCCCGACCGGATCTACCACGTCGGTCGGGACCCCCTTTGCGAGATCTGCCTCGACGACGCCCGCGTCTCCTGGCACCACGCGATCCTGCGCCCGGACGGCGACCACTGGACGCTGGAGGACGAGGGCAGCACCAACGGCACCTTCGCCGACGGCCACCGCGTCCACGAGTGGAGCGTCGGCGTCGGCACCGAGCTGCGATTCGGCAGCGTCGACGACGGGCCGCGCGCCGCCGTCATCGGTCCCGCGCCGCCGACGCCCGAACCACCCCCCGCGCCCGGCACCGGCCGCCCCTCCCAGGTCGCGAACCCGGCCATGACCGGCACCTTCCGGCAGCCGACGACCGTACGTCCGCTGCCCGTCCGCACCGCCGTCCGCATCGGCCGCGCCCCCGAGAGCGACCTCGTCGTCGACGACCTCACCGTCTCGCGCCGGCACGCCGAGCTGCACGCCCTCGCCGACGGGAGCTACGAGATCGTCGACCTCGGCAGCCACAACGGCACCTACCTCAACGGCGCCGCCGTGACCCGGGCCACCCCCGTCACCGAGGGCGACATCGTCGGCATCGGCCACTCGGTCTTCTGCCTCGTCGGCGACCAGCTCCAGGAGTACGTGGACACCGGAGAGGTTTCCCTCGACGTCCAGGGCCTCACCGTGGCCGTCGACCACGGCCGCAAGATCCTCCTTGACCAGGTCTCCTTCCCGGTCGGCGCCAAATGCCTGCTCGCCGTCGTGGGCCCCAGCGGAGCCGGCAAGTCCACCCTGCTCGGCGCCCTGACCGGCCTGCGACCCGCAGACCAGGGCACCGTCCTGTACGACGGACGCGACCTCTACCGTGACTACGCCGAACTGCGCAGCCGCATCGGCCTCGTCCCGCAGGACGACATCCTGCACTCCCAGCTCACCGTCCGGCGCGCCCTCACCTACGCCGCCGAACTGCGCTTCCCGCAGGACACCGCCAAGGCCGAACGCGAGGCCCGGGTCGACGAGGTGATCGGTGAACTCGGCCTCGAACAGCGCGCCGACCAGCCCATCCACAGCCTCTCCGGCGGCCAGCGCAAACGCGTCTCCGTCGCCCTGGAACTGCTTACCAAGCCGTCCCTGCTCTTCCTGGACGAGCCCACCTCCGGACTCGACCCCGGCATGGACCGCTCGGTGATGAACATGCTGCGCGACCTCGCGGACGACGGCCGCACGGTCATCGTCGTCACCCACAGCGTGCTCAACCTCGAAGGCTGCGACCGCCTCCTGGTCCTCGCGCCCGGCGGGCGCATCGCGTACTACGGCGCTCCCGGAGAGGCCCTCGACTTCTTCGGCTTCGAACAGTGGCCCGAGGCCTTCGAGGCCTTCGAGAACCAGCGCGACCGCGACTGGGCCGGGGAGTACCGGGCCTCGCCGCTGCACCGCCGCCACGTCGACGTCACCGCCGGCCGGCCCCCGCTCACGGCGCAGGCCGAACGGGCCGCCGGCGTCCCGCCGCAGCCGCCGCCCAAGGCCCAGAGCTGGGGCTCCCAGCTCTCCACCCTGATCCGCCGGTACGCCGCCGTGCTCAGGTCCGACCGCACCTTCCTGATCATCATGGTCGCGCTGCCCTTCGTCATGGGCGCCATGACCCGGGCACTGGCCGGCAACACCCTCAACGCCGAGACGGCCCTGAACGCCCTGTTCATCCTGTGTGTGGGCGGAGTCCTGATCGGCGCCGCCAACGCGGTGCGCGAACTCGTCAAGGAACGCGTCATCTACCAGCGCGAGCGCTCCGTCGGCCTGTCCCGGTCGGCCTACCTGATGTCCAAGGTGGTCGTCCTCGGCGCGATCACCGTCGCCCAGGCCGTGGTCCTGACCCTCGTGGGCCTCGCGGGCGTCACCATCAACGCCCCCGGCGGCCGCGGCCTCTTCATGCCGCCTCTCTTGGAGATCACCCTCGCCGTCGCCCTGCTGTCCCTCACCGCGATGCTGCTCGGCCTGCTGATCTCCGCCCTGGTGACCAAGGAGGAGGTCACCATGCCGCTGCTGGTCCTCCTCACGATCGTCCAGGTCGTCTTCTGCGGCTCCCTGCTGAAACTCACCGGCGTCCCCGTCATCGAACAGCTGGCCTGGTTCGTGCCGGCCCGGTGGGCCATGGGAGCGATGGCGGGCACCATCGACCTCGGCGCGATCGTGCCCGGCAAGATCACCCAGGATCCGCTGTTCGATCACGAGGCCCACCTGTGGCTCCTCGAAATGGGCATGCTCGTCGTCCTGTCCGTGCTGTTCGGCGTGCTGGTCGTCCGGCTGCTGCGCCGCCACGAGCCGACCATCATGCGGAAGTAGGCCTTATGAGCAGCCCGCTGGGACCCGGAGGCGAGGTGGCGGACTTCCGGCCCACGCATGTGGTGCCGCAGGAGGGACTGCCCGCCTGGGAGGGTCCCGACGTCACCCGGCCGACCGTGCCCCTGGACCCGTTCCTGCCCGTGCAGCTGCTGTCCCGGCGCGGGGAGTGGGGGGAGGTCCTGTGCGCCAACGGGTGGTCCGCCTGGGTGGACGGGCGGCTGCTGGTCGCCGTGCCGCACCCGCCGCCGACGGCCGGGGGACGCCCCCCGGTCCGCTCCGAGGACCCGCGGCCGCTGCTCACCCGCGGCTCCGAGGCCCTGGAACGCTACCGGCGGGCCGTCGACGAGCTCGCCTCGGGACGGATCGACGCCGACGCCTTCCGCCGCTCGGTGCGCGGGCTGCGGGCCGGGGTGGTCATCGACGGGGAGTCGGTGTGGCTCTACGACGAGAAGTCCGGCCGGTGGCTGTACGACGACGGCGACCGCATGAGCACCTACGCGGTCGTCGCCGGCCCGGGCGGCCCGTCCGCGCCCGCGCCCGAACCCGGGCCGCAGCCGCCGCCCGCGGCACCGCCCGCGGACACGGATCCGGGCGGCGGGGCCGCCGTACGCAGGGAACCGCCACCGACCGACGTGGTCGGAGTCCCGCGCGAAGGCCCCGGGAAGCAGCCCGACCGGGCGGCGGCCCATGACCCGACGCGGATCGTGGACACCCGCGACCCCGGAGGCGGCTGACGGTGGACGAGGAACGGGCGGAGCCCGCCGGCGGGTCCCCCACCGACCTGCGCGGGAAGCAGATCGCCGGGTACCTGGTGGAGAGCGAGATCGGGCGCGGCGGCATGGCCGTCGTCTACGAGGCGCGTGACCTGCGACTCGACCGGCGGGTGGCACTGAAACTGCTGGCCCCCGAGCTGGCCCGGAACGACACCTTCAGGAAGCGGTTCGCCCACGAGTCGAAGGTGGCCGCGACCATCGAGCACCCGCACATCGTGCCCGTGTTCGAGGCGGGGGAGGCGGACGGCCTGCTCTACATCGCCATGCGCCTCGTCGAGGGACCGGACCTGCGGGTGATGCTGGACCGGACGGGCCCGCTGCCGGTGGAGACGGCCGCGCGGATCGCCGGCCAGGTGGCCTCCGCGCTGGACGCCGCCCACGCTCACGACCTGGTCCACCGGGACGTGAAACCGGGCAACATCCTGATCGCCCCGGGCACGGACCGGGACCACCCGGAACACGCCTACCTCACGGACTTCGGGCTGACGAAGAAGTCGCTGTCGCTGACCGGGTTCACGACCGACGGGCAGTTCGTCGGGACCGTGACCTACGTGGCGCCGGAACAGATCTCCGGGAAGCCGGTGGACGGCCGCTGCGACGTCTACAGCCTGGGGTGCGTCGTCTACGAGGCCCTCGCCGGGGAACCGCCCTTCCAGCGGGACGACGACATCGCCCTGCTGTGGGCCCACCAGTACGACCCCCCGCCACCGCTGAGCTCGCGGCGGCCCGGGCTGCCGGAGGAGGTGGACGCGGTACTGGCGAAGGCGCTGGCCAAGTCGCCGGACGACCGGTGGAACAGCTGTCTGGAGTTCACCGGAGCCCTGCGGCGGGCGGGGGAGGGCGGCCGGCCGCCGACGACGGACGAGGCGGGCGAGCCGGGCGTGGCGGGCGAGGCGTTCGGTGAGGCGGCGCAGCCCGCTCGGCCCGGGTTGCCCGCCCCGCCGCCGGTTCCGCCCTGGGCGCTGCCGGTGTTCCGCCTGCCGGCGTCCAGGGGGACGGCCTGAGCCGCTCCCGGCCTGTTCGGCCTGTTCGGCCTGCTCGGCCCGTTCCACCTACTCGGGTGCCGCGCGGGTCGCGGCGGCCGGTTCGTCGACCCGCCCGCCGCGGTGCAGCGGACGGGCCAGCAGAGCACCCAGGAATCCCGCCACCGCGCCCCACAGGAGCCCGAGACCGACATTGCGCCACAGCACGGGCTGCAGCTGGACCTGGCCGCCGAGGCCGTCCACCTCACCGATACCCAGCAGGGAGAGGCCGAACTGCGCCTGGATCCGTCCCAGCAGGCAGACCGCCAGGGTCGCCAGGGCCAGGGCCACGCCCAGATGGAGGGCGTGCTGCCAGGGGCGGACGTGGGCGGGGGAGCGCACGGCGGCCAGTACGCCCGTGCCGAGCAGCATGACGGCGGCCACCGCCACCAGCCACCAGGCCCGGGAGTCCTGCTCCGCGAGCGCGGCCACGTCGATCCGGGACGGGTCGGAGCCACGCAGGACCTGGTCCAGCAACTGCGGCATCGGCAGCCCGAAGGGTCCCTCCACGTTGCCCTCCCAGGCGCCGCCGAAGCCCAGGGTGAGCGCGAGCCAGACGAGGTTCGGCAGCCCGAGCAGGATCACGGCAAAGGTCCGGTCGGCATGGCCCTGGGTGGCGGCCACGACCACGCCGACCCCGATGCCGAGGACGACGTAGGCGAGGAGCAGCAGCATCGTGGCGAAGGCGGCCGGGCGCAGCGCCGTGTGGAAGCGGACCAGCCGGGCCGGCAGCGGGGCGCGGCGCGAGACCAGCAGGGCGATCAGCAACAGGCCGAGGATCCACAGCAGTCCGTACAGGAGGGTGGCCGGCAGGTCTGCCTGGAAGCCCACCGTGGGCGCGGAGTCCAGGAGTTCGGTGATGGTCCCGATGGGCGAGTCGCCGGTGGAGATGCCGAAGGTCTCGCGGGCCAGGAAGGCGGCGCCGGTCAGGGCGAGCAGCCACAGCACGACCAGCGGGACCGCGCGGCCGATGAGTTCGCGGGGCCGGGCCACGGCCCGGTTGTGCAGGGGGCGCAGGAAGAGGCAGCCGGTCACGAGGGCGCCGGCCAGGCTCACCGAGAGGGGGACCACCGACAGGCTCACCTCCGCCCCCGCCAGTGAACCGGCACCGCCCGACACCTCCAGCGAACCGCCCGCCGCCATCACCACGACCGCGGCGACCACATGCGGGAACGCGCCGCCCGGAAGGCCGCCCGCGCCCGCGCACATCAGCCCGGCTGCGGCGACCGCGCCCATCACCACGAATCCCGCGACGACGGCGACGAGGGCGTCCCGCCAAGCCCTCGCGGAGCCCCCCGACGATGACGATTCCGGCGTCCGACTCACCCTGCCACCGTGACATCCCCGGCTTGCGGGCACCACCCGGACGGCGCACACAATGGTCCCCGGGGAACTCACTCCTCCTGGGAAGAAGAGCCCGTGACCACACAGCCCTCCGGCCGACCGCCGTCTTCAGAACGCCCCACCGGGCCGCCGTCAGGCCCGCTCTCGGGCGGGCAGCAGGGGCCTCCGCCACCGCCGCCGCCGGCGCCGCCGGGTGGGCCCGGAGGACCGGCCCCCGGACCGGCAGGAGGTCCCTGGTGGCGCTCCGTGCCACGGCTCGTCACCGCGCTGGTCGCGGTGGCGGCGGTCGTGGCTCTGGCCGTGGTCCTCACCCGGCCCGGCGGGAAGGCCGACAACGCGGGCGGCGAGGTGTTCCTCCAGCCGGTCGCCGCCTCCGGCCCCGACCCCTTCACTGAGTCCACGGTGGTGAAGGACGCGCCGCCCCCGCCGGAGAGCCCGCCGCCCTCTCCCCAGGGCACGGTCAGCCCGAGCGCCAGCCCGACCGGGCCGGTGGGTACCAGGAGCGTCAGCGGTTCCGCGCCGGGCGTGTACGGCGGCACCAGGAACGTCGCCAGCTGTGACGTCGAGAAGCTGATCGGATCGCTGAGCGCGGATCCCGCCAAGAACGCGGCCTTCGCCCAGGCGCAGGGCATCCAGCCGGCCGCCGTTCCCGGTTACCTCCGCTCGCTCACCTCGGTGCAGCTGCGGATGGACACCCGGGTGACGAACCACAGCTACCGGGACGGCAAGCTCGTCCCCTACCAGGCGGTGCTCCAGGCCGGGACGGCCGTGCTGGTGGACGACCGGGGCGTGCCGCGGGTGCGCTGCGCGTGCGGGAACCCGCTGGGTCCGCCGGTGCCGCTCAAGGCCTCCCCGAAGCGTTTCGGGCAGACGTGGCCCTCGTACCAGCCGGCGAAGGTGGTGGCCATCGCACCGGCGCCGACCGTCGTCACCAAGATCGTGATCTACGACCACCGTGACAACCAGTGGTACGAGCGCCCCAAGGGCGACCACCAGGGCAAGCCCAAGCCCGACCGGCCGATTCCGCCGCCGCCGGTCCCGACGCCGCCGCTCACCCCGAGCCCGGTGATCACACCGACCTCGTCCGTGACGGCCCCGACCCCGTCAGGGATCTCGCCGAGGCCGACCCCGTCCGGGACGTCCCCGACCCCGAGCACGTCCGTGACGACGCCGACACCGTCGAAGTCCCCCTCGAAGTCCCCCTCGAAGTCCCCCTCGAAGTCGCCCTCGAAGTCGCCCTCGGAGTCACCGAAGAAGTCCCCGTCCGAATCTCCGTCGAAGTCTCCTTCGGAGTCCCCGTCGAAGTCGCCCTCGAAGTCCCCGTCGGAGTCACCGAAGAAGACCCCCTCCGAGTCCCCGCCGAAGTCTCCTTCGGAGTCCCCGTCGGAGTCACCGAAGAAGACTCCGGCCGAGTCCCCCTCGACGGCGCCCTCGGAGTCGTCCGCCGAGTCGAAGCCGCCTTCGAAGCCGGCCTCGGAGACGCCGTCGAAGCCGCCGTCCTCGCCGGCTGCGGTGTCACCGACGCCGAAGTCCGCGCCCGCGACTCCCACGTCTCGCACGGCTCCGCCGACCGTGGCGTCTCCGGCGCCGCGCCCGTCCGCTCTGCGCCCGTCCGCTCCGCGGCCTTCCGTCCCGCAGTCGGTCGCTCCGCGGCCTTCCGCCCCGCCGTCCGTCCCGCCGTCGGTCGCTCCGCAGCCGAAGCCGGAACCGGCCCGGACCGCTCCCCAGCCCGAGCCTGAGGGCCCGGCCCAGGAGAGCTGACCGCTCCCGTCCGTGACCGCGCCTCCTTCCCCGTACCGGGGGGAGGAGGCGCGGTCACCGGGCGCCGCGGCAGCGGACCGGGATTCAGGCCTGGCCGCGGCGGGTGAGGGTGTCGCCCGCGGCACCCACCGCGAGGCCGAGGACGATCATGACGATGTAGCTGTAGATCTCGTAGCCGTCGGGGGCGAGGAACCGGACGAAGCCCATGAAGCGGATCCAGCCGAGCCACTCGTGCAGCAGGCCGCTCGCGCCGCCGACGACGAGGACGAAACAGAGCACACCCGTGACGGTGGCCAACGGGGACTTCGGGGACTTCGGTGAGGTGGAGGTCATGCTCCGACGTTAGGAACCGGGCGCCGGGCCGGACATCGGCCTTAGGGCTGCCCGCGCTCGTACTTAAGTATTCGGTACGGGACGAGCACGCCCGCTCCCGCACCCGCCCGCGTAGATTCCCAGGACATGCGCCGTATCCACCGCACCCGCCGGGACTGGGCCGCCGACCTGGCCCTGTTCCTCTTCGCCGCCTGCTTCGCCGCCGTCAGCTCGCAGTCCATCCCGGTCGCGGAGAGCCTCGGCCCGGGCTGGCGGGCCGCCGACCAGGTGGCCGGCGGGCTGGGGTGCGCGGCGGTCCTGCTGCGGCGGCGCGCGCCGGTCCAGCTGGCCGTGGTGCTGCTCCTGGCCGGCAGCGTGGCGCACTACCTGACCGGGCCGGCCATGGTGGCGGTGTACACGGTGGCCGCGACCCGGCCGTGGAAGGCCACGGCATGGGTGGCGGCCCTGGTCTTCGGACCGCTGCCCCTCTTCCTGTGGCAGCTGCCGGACATGTCCGAGGAGCGGGCCGGTTCGGCGGTGACGTACTTCGCCCTGATCGCCGGGGCCATCGGCTGGGGGCTGTTCCGGCGGTCCCGGCAACAGCTCATCACCTCGCTGCGCGAGCGCGCCGAGCTGGCCGAGGCGGACGCGGAGTCGCGGGCCGAGCGGGCCCGGATGGAGGCCAGGGAGGAGATCGCCCGCGAGATGCACGACGTACTCGGCCACCGGCTGTCGCTGCTCAGCGTGCATGCGGGCGCCCTGGAGTTCAATCCCGGCGCCCCGCGGGCGGAGATCGAGCGGGCCGCCGGGGTGATGCGCGAGAGCGCCCACCTGGCGCTGCACGACCTGCGCGAGGTGATCGGCGTACTCCGGGCGGGGCCAGGCACGGGTACGGGTACAGGTGCAGGGTCTGCGGAGGGCGGCGAGCGCCCGCAGCCGGAACTGGTGGACCTCCCCCGGCTGGTGGCGGAGGCGAGGGCCGCGGGCGGACGGATCGGGCTGGCCGGACCGCCCGAAGGGGCCGCGCCGCCACCCCTGGTGGGGCGTACGGCGTACCGGATCGTGCAGGAGGCGCTGACCAACGTACGCAAGCACGCGCCCGGCGCGGCCGCCGACGTACGGGTCACCGGGAGCCCGGGCAACGGGCTGACGGTGGAGGTCCGCAACACCCGGCCCCCCGGACCGGATCCGGCCCGGGGCCCGGTCCCCGGGCCGGCCGAGAGCGGCGGGCAGGGGCTGATCGGGCTGGCCGAACGCGCCCGGCTGGCCGGTGGGGAACTGACCGCCCTCCCCGCCGGCGGCGGCTTCGAAGTACGGGCCTGGCTACCCTGGCAGGGCTGACCGACGGGCAGGACACGGGACCACGACACACGGGACCACGAGACATGAAAGACGAGGCGCCGGTGATCCGCGTACTGCTGGTCGACGACGATGCGATCGTCCGGGCCGGACTGCGCCTGATGCTGGGCGGCGCCCCGGACATCGAGCTGGTCGCGGAGGCCGCGGACGGGGCGGAGGTGCCCGCTCTGGTCGACGCGCACGGACCCCACCTGGTGCTGATGGACATCCGGATGCCCGGCGTCGACGGGCTGGCCGCCACCGAGCGGCTCCGGGCGCGGCCGGGAGCCCCGGAGGTGCTGGTCCTGACCACCTTCCACACCGACGCGCACGTCCTGCGGGCGCTGCGGGCAGGAGCGGCCGGGTTCCTCCTCAAGGACACCCCGCCGCAGGAGATCGTGACGGCCATCCGGACGGTGGCCGCCGGGGACCCGGTGCTCTCCCCGGCGGTCACCCGTCGGCTCATCGACCAGGTGGCGGGCGACTTCGGCCAGGACGCCCGGACGAGTGCCGCCCGCGCCCGGCTGGCACTGCTGGCCGGGCGCGAGCGGGAAGTGGCCCTGGCGGTCGGGCGGGGTCTGTCCAACGCGGAGATCGGACGGGAGCTCCACCTGGCGCTGCCCACGGTGAAGACCCACGTGTCCCGGATCCTGACCCGGCTCGACCTCAACAACCGGGTCCAGATCGCCCTGTTGGTCCATGACGCGACCCTGCCGGACAGCGGACCGCGCTGAACCGTCCGGCCGCCGGTTCCGCCGCTTCCGCCGCTTCCGCCGCTTCCGCGGCCGCACCGCCGTCGGCCGCACCGTCGCCGGGGCGCACCCGCCGGGGTGGCGGGCCGGGCACGGAGGGTGTCCGGGCCTCCCGCAGGGACACCGGCGGGCGAGAGTGAGACCCTGGCTGCATGGCCCGGAGGGCAGAGAACCCCGACGTCGGCTGGCCGGCGCGGCCGGACACAAGCCTCGCGCTCAATCGCATGGGCACATTCGACTGGGACCTCGACAGCGGTCGGATGTATCTCGATCCCACCGCCCTGGAGGTACTGGACCTGCGCCCGGACGAGTACGACGGGACCCCCGGCGGGCTCCGGAGCCGCCTCGCGGCCGGTGAGGAGGCCCGGCTCGACACCCGGGTCGCGCAGGCGATCAAGGACGGCCGAAGCCACTACGGGGCCTACGTCCGCAGCCGCCGGCGCGACGGTTCGCCGTCCTGGACCCACATCCAGGGGCACCTCCTGCGGGACCCGTCCGGTCGCCCGTACCGCGTCATCGGGATCCTCCGCGACGCCGCCCACGACCCCGGCGAGCCCGGCGCCGCCGGCGAGGAGATCGAGGGACGGCGCCGGATGACCGGTGTCGTGGAGCGGACCACCGCCATCCTCGCCCACGCCCGCACCGTCAACGACGTGACCGACATCCTCAAGGACCCGCAGGCCCTCGGCCACCTCGGCGCCGTCAGCGTGATGCTGGGCGTCGTCGACGGCGGCCGCATCCACCTGGTCGCGGAGGGGCAGCTCGGCTCGTACGTACCCGAGATCGAGTACACGCGGATCGACGCACAGCTTCCGATGAGCGAGGCCGTACGCACCATGCAGTCGGTCTTCCTGGTCTCCCGGGAGGAGTTCCAGCGGCGCTACCCGGACCTGTGGCCGTACATCGAGCCGCTGTCCGTCCGCAGCGGCGTCTATCTCCCGCTGATCGCCCAGGGCCGGCCCGTCGGGGCGCTCGGGCTGCTCTACACGCGGGACGGCGATTTCACCGCCGAGGAGCGGAACCTGCTGATGGCGCTCGGCAGCGGGGTCGCGCAGAGCCTCCAGCGGGCCATCCTCTTCGAGCAGGAGCACGACCTGGCCGAGGGACTCCAGCGGGCCATGCTGCCCCGCCGGATCCCGGACGTGCCGGGCGCGCGGATCGCCGTGCGGTACCGGTCCGCGCGGATGGGCCGGGACATCGGCGGCGACTGGTACGACGTGGTCCCGCTCGGCGAGGGCCGGGTCGGGGTGATGATCGGCGACGTCGAGGGGCACGACACGGACGCGGCCGCCGTCATGGGGCAGCTGCGCATCGTGATGCGCGCCTACATCGTCGAGGGCCACACGCCGGGCGCGGCGATGGCCCGGGCGTCGGCCTTCCTGCGCGAGCTGGAGACGGAACGGTTCGCCACCTGCACCTACGCCGAGGTGGACCTCACCACCGGGATGGCCCGGCTGGTCCGCGCCGGGCACCTCGACCCCGTCGTACGGCGCGGCGACGGCAGCGTCCACCGGATCCAGGTGGCCGGCGGGCTGCCGCTCGGCCTGCCGCCCCGCGAACAGTCGGGCACCGGCTCCGGATACCCCGTCACCAGCCTCGAACTCCACCCCGGGGACACCCTGCTGCTGTGCACCGACGGCCTGATCGAACGCCCCGGCGCCGACTCGGACACCGGCATGCGGGAGCTCATGGCGGCGGTCCACAGCGGCCCGGTCGACGTGGAGGAACTCGCCGACGTGCTGTGCGACCTGGTCGGCGACTCGGGTGGCGGGGACGACATGGCCATGCTCGTCCTGCGCCGCCGCGGCACTCCCACCCCGCGTGGTGGGGGCCCGCTGCAGCAGCGGCTGGAACCGGGTGACACGAAGGCCCCGGCGCTGGCCCGGCACCTGATCCGGGCGGCGGTGGCCGCCTGGGGCGCGCGGCACCGGGCCGACGAGATCGAACTGGCGGCGGACGAGCTGATGACCAATGCCCTGGTCCACACGGACGGGGGCGGCCACGTCAGCATGCGGCTCACGGCGCAGGGCCGGATCCGGATCGAGGTCGAGGACAGCAGCAGCGCCCTGCCGAGGCGGCGCGAGGCGGGAGACTGGGCGGTCTCGGGACGCGGGCTGATGCTGGTGGACCGCCTCGCGGACGAGTGGGGCGTGGAGCCCCGGGGCGGTGGGAAGTGCGTGTGGTGCGAGTTCGCCCTGGCCGCCCCGGAGGACGCCGGCTGAGGCCCGGGCGCAACGGTCCGGACCCGGCGCGCCGCCGGTACCCGGGGTCTGGGACCGGCGCCTCTGGGATCCGGGCCCGGGGGGATCCGGGACCCTGTGATCCGAAGCCCGGGGATCCGGGGCCTGGGATCCGCCTGGGACCCGCGCCGTCAGAGGCGTACCAGGGTGACCTCGGTGGCCTTCACGCTCGTCCACACCGCGGCGCCTTCCACGATGCCCAGTTCGGCCGCCGCGTCGGGGGTGATCTCGGCGACCAGGTCGGGCGCGGCGGCCGAGGCGATCAGCACGCGCAGCCGGCTGCCGACCGCGGTGATCTCCCGTACGGTGCCCGGCCAGACGTTGCGGGGGCTGCCGCCCGGGCGGTCCCGGTGCACCGAGACCGCCTCCGGAGCGATGATCGCCAGTGCGGTCGCCCCCTTGGGCAGCGTCTCGGCGACCACCAGCCGACCGCCCGCCGCGAGAGCGAGCCCGTCGGCCGACGCGGTGCCCGGCCAGGCGTTGCGCCCCAGCATCCGGGCCACCCACGGGGAACGCGGGTGCCGGGTGACCTCGGTGGGCGGCGCGTCCTGCAAGGCCCGGCCGTCGGCCAGGACGAGGACCCGGTCCGCCAGCGACACGGCCTCGACGGGATCGTGGGTGACGATGAGGCAGACCCCGCCGAAGCCGGCCAGGTGGGTGCGCAGGGTGTGCCGTACCCGGGCCCGGGTGGTCTGGTCGAGTGCGGCCAGCGGTTCGTCCAGGAGGAGGAGCCGGGGGCGGGCGGCCAGCGCCCGGGCCAGCGCCACCCGTTGGGCCTGGCCACCGGAGAGCTGGGCGGGCCTGCGGTCGGCGAGGTGCAGGACGCCCAGCCGGTTCAGCCAGGCCTGGGCGTCGCGGCGGGCCTCCGCACGCGGCACCCCGCGGGCGCGCAGCCCGTACGCGGTGTTGGCCACGGCGGTCAGGTGCGGGAACAGCGCCCCGTCCTGCGGCACCCAGGCCACCTGGCGCTTGTGCGGGGGCAGGGCGGTGACGTCGGTGTCGCCGAGCCGCAGTTCGGCGTGGGCGCGCGGGGTGAGGCCGAGCAGGGCGCGCAGCAGGGTGGTCTTGCCGGCGCCGTTCTCGCCGACCACGGCGATGGTGGTGCCGGGTTCGGCGTCGAGGGTGAGCTCGGTGAAGCCGGTGACGGTGGCGTGCAGGGGCCAGCGGCCGCTGTCGTGGGGCGCCGCGGTGTCGTCGCCGCCGGTGGTGGTCGGGGTGGTGGTGCGGGCGTCGGAGGCGGGCGGCTCCTCGGGGACCGGCGGCGCAGTGGCCTCGCGGGCCACCGGAGTGCCCGTCCAGCGTCCGCGCAGGGCGATCAGGACGCCCATGGCGATCGCGAGGAGCAGCAGCGAGACGGAGGTGGCCGCCTCGGGCTTGTCCTGCAGCAGCAGGTACACCTGGAGCGGCAGGGTCTGTGTGGTACCGGGCAGGTTACCCGCGAAGGTGATGGTCGCCCCGAACTCGCCCAGCGCGCGGGCCCAGGTCAGCGCCGCACCGGCGATCAGGCCGGGGGCGACCATGGGCAGGGTCACGGTGAAGAACACCCGGACCGGCGAGGCGCCGAGCGAGGCGGCGGTGTCCTCGTAGCTCTGCCTGAGACCGCCGAGCGCGCCTTCGAGGCTGATCACCAGGAACGGCATGGCGACGAACGTGGCCGCGACGACGGCGCCCGACGTGTGGAACGGCAGGGTGATCCCGAAGGTGCCTTCCAGCCAGGGCCCGAGCAGCCCGCGCCGGCCGAAGCCGAGGAGCAGGGCGACACCGCCTACGGTCGGCGGCAGCACCATCGGGAGCAGGACGAGCGAGCGGACGAGGGCCTTGCCCTTGAACTCCACGCGGGCCAGCAGCCAGGCGAGCGGTACGCCGAGGAGCAGCGAGAGGGCCAGGGCCCACAGGGACACCACGAGCGAGAGCTTCAGGGCCTCGACCACGCCGGGGCTGGTGAGGTGGTCGCCGAGCTCGCCCCACTGCGTGCGGACGAGGATGCCGATGAGCGGCAGCAGCAGGAACGCGACGGCGAGCAGCGCGGGGAGCGCCAGGGCCAACGGGGGCCGGGTGCGGGCACGGGTGCGGACGCGTGTGCCGCTGTGCGTGCCGGTTCGGCTGCGGAGTCTGCTCATGAGGGTTCCTGGCTGGGGTGTCGGCTGCGGGGGAAGCGTAGGCGGCCGGCGGCGGGTCCAGGGGCCCGTCCGCGAGAACGCCGAGAGGGGCTTCCTGTCCCCCCGGTCCAGGCAGCCCCTCAGGGGGCGTGGGGCGTACGGCGGTTACGCCTTCTGGAAGCCCGCGTCCTGGAGGATCTTCTGCGCCTCGGGCGTGCTCAGCCAGGCCACGAAGGCGGCCGCGTCCGTGGCGTTCTTGGACTGCTTCAGCGTGGCGGCCGGGTAGGAGGCCACGGCGTTCTGGTCGTCCGGGATCTCCACGGTGACGACCTTGTCGCCGGACTTGGCGGAGTCGGTCTTGTAGACGAGACCGGCGTCGGCCTCACCGAGCTCGACCTTGCTCAGCACGGCACGGACGTTGGGCTCCTGGGAGACCGGCTTCACCTCGATCTTCTGGGCGTCGAGGATCTGCTTGCTGTAGCGGCCGACCGGGACCTCGGGCGCGGCGAGCACGACCTTGATCTTGGTGTCGGCGAGGTCCTTGAGCTCGTCGATCTTGAACGGGTTGGTCTTGCCGGCCGCGATGACCAGACGGTTCTTGGCGATGACGGTGGCGTCGCCGGTCTCGGCCTTCAGCCCGTCCATGGTCTTGGTGTCGGCGGTGACCAGAGCGTCGGCCGGGGCGCCCTGCTTGACCTGGGCCGCGAGCTCCTGCGAGCCGGCGAAGGAGAAGGTGATCTTCGTGCCGGGGTGGGTCTTCTCGTACTCCGCACCCGCGGTCTTGAAGACGTCGGTGAGGGAGGAGGCGGCCAGCACCGTGAGGTTCACGGCCTTCGGCTCGGGGGTGGTGCCGGCGGTGGCGGCCTTGTCGTCGCTCTTGCCGCAGGCGGCCAGTGGCACGAGCAGGGCGGCGGTCAGTGCGGCGGCGGCGGTACGACGGCGGATCGTGATCGGGGACATGAGCAGGTGCTCCTCGGTCGGGTCGGCGGCCGGCCTGGTGCCGGAACCGCGTGGTGGTGACCCGCGCCGGTGACGGGCGGAGCGGGTGGGGACGTTCGGTGGTGCCGAGCGGGTGGTGCGGGGGACCGCGGGTGGACGGCGGGCGGCGCCGTCCGGATCAGGTGCGGTCGATGTGCACGCTGGTGGACTTCACGCGGGCGGTGGCCTGCATGCCGACCTCCAGCCCGAGCTCCTCGACGGCCTCACGGGTGAGCAGGGAGACCAGGCGGTGGGGACCTGCCTGGATCTCGACCTGAGCGGCCACGTCGCCGAGCTTGACGGCTGTGACGATGCCGGGAAAGGCATTGCGCGCCGAGGTGTACGGTTCCCCGTCCTCGAGGTGGGCGCCCTGGCCCACCTCGACGGAGAACGCGGCCAGGTCGCGTCCGTCGATCAGGCGTCGGCCGCCTTCGTCGCGATGGGTCACGACCCGGCCGGCGTCGGCCCAGCGGCGGGCGGTGTCCGGGCTGACGCCCAGCAGGCGCGCCGCCTGTCCGATGGTGTAGGACTGCATGGGCGACAACGTAGGGCCACTTGTGGCGCATTTGCAATTCTCTTGGCCTGATCTCCATGGCAGATGCCATACTTCTTGGCGCATCTGCCAAAACTCGTTCCGTTCCGCCGGGCCCGGCTCGCTAGAGTCGGGGGCATGGCTGATGAGGGAACGGGAACGGGCACGGTACGGGTCGACGCGTGGATCTGGTCCGTGCGCCTGACCAAGACCCGCTCGATCGCGGCGACCGCCTGCCGGGCGGGCCACGTGAAGGTCAACGGGGAGCGCGCCAAGCCGGCGCAGCCCGTGCGCGCGGGGGACGAGGTGCGGCTCTTCCACGCGGGGCGCGAGCGGATCGTCGTCGTGAAGCGGCCCGTGTCCAAGCGGGTCGGCGCCCCGGCCGCCGCCGAATGTCTGATCGACAACAGCCCGCCGCCGCCGACGCCCGTGGAAGCCGCCGTGGTCGGCATCCGCGACCGGGGAGCGGGCCGTCCGACGAAGCGCGAGCGCCGCGAGATCGAAGTCCTCCGCGGACGTCCGTAGAGGTCTCCCCGCAAGGTCCCGGTCGGCCTGCCCGCGGCGCCCGCGGTCAGGCCTTGCGGTCCAGGCCTTCCGGTGCAGGCCGGGCGGTCCAGGCCTTGCGGTCCAGGCCGTCCGGTCAGGCCTTGCGGTCAGGTCTTGCGGTACGTGTACGCGTCGGCGGCGGACGCCGCGACCGCCGTCAGCGGGGCTCCGGCGGACGCGGTCACCACCGCCGCCACCGCGCCCTCGACGAACGGCGCGTCCAACAGCTCTGACCCCGGCGGGAGTTCGTCCTCCATCAGCAGGGCCTTCACCGTCAGCACCGAGCTCCCCAGGTCGGCCAGCAGGGCCACCCCGGCGCCCCGGTCCACCTCCCGGGCGGCCGCGACGATCCGCTCCGTGCTCGTGCCGAGCCCGCCGACGGCCGTGCCGCCCGCCGCGGCCACCGGGGCCACGGGTCCGCCGGCCGCCAGCTCGCGCGCCAGCTCCGCCACCGCCTCCGCGACCCGCGCGCTGTGCGACACCAGCACGATGCCGACCAGGGCCGGGCCAGGGCCGGAGTCGGAGTTGGAGTCGGAACCGGAACCGGAACCGGAGCCGGAGCCGGAGCCGGGCCCCGGGCGCTCGCCCGTCACTGCGCACCCGCCGATTCCGCCACGTCCGCCAGCGTTCCCAGCAACAGCGCCGACGAGGTCGCCCCCGGATCCTGGTGGCCGATGCTCCGCTCGCCCAGATAGCTGGCCCGCCCCTTGCGCGCCTGCATCGGCACCGTCGCCAGCGCCCCGTTCTCCGCCGCGCTCCCGGCCGCCCGGTACGACGTACCCAGCGCGGCCACCCCCGGCACCAGCGCGTCCAGCATCGTCTTGTCCCCCGGCGCCGCCCCGCCCAGCTGCGCCACCGCCCCGATCCCCTCGGAGAGGGCCTCACGCAGCTCTGCGTCCGACACCTCGGCCGACTCACCGAGTGCCTTGCCCGTGCGCCGCAACAGGGTTCCGTACAGCGGCCCCGACGCCCCGCCGACCGTCGAGATCAGCGTCCTCCCGGCCAGCTGGAGCACCGCGCCCGGGGCCGCCGCCGTCGGCTCCGCCTCCAGGGCGGCGAGCACGGCCGTGAAACCCCGCAGCAGATTGCTCCCGTGGTCGGCGTCACCGATGGGGGAGTCGAGCTCGGTCAGCCGGTCCGCCTCCCGCTCCACAGCGGCCGCGGCGGCCGCCATCCAGCGCCGGAAGAACTCTGCGTCACGCACTGGATCTCCTCGCCTCGCACCCGTCTGGCCAGTCCCACCGACACCATACGTTCAGAGACCCCAGCGCAGCGCCGCGGTCCGGACGGGCGCGTCCCACAGCCGCAGCACCTCCTCGTCGGCCCGGCACAGCGTCACCGAACACCCCGCCATGTCCAGCGACGTGACGTAGTTGCCGACGAGCGCCCGCGCCACCGGCACACCGCGCTCGGCCAGCACCCGCGCCACCTCCGCGTGGAACCCGTACAGCTCCAGCAACGGTGTCGCCCCCATCCCGTTGACCAGTGCCAGGACCGGCCCGTCGGCCGGACCGATCTGCGCCAGCTCCTCCAGTACGGCGCCCACCGCGATCTCCGCGATCTCCCGCGCCGACATCATCGGGCGCCGCTCCCGGCCCGGTTCGCCGTGGATGCCGATGCCCAACTCCAGCTCCCCGTCGGGCAGGTCGAAGGTCGGGCTGCCCTTCGCGGGAGTGGTGCACGCGCTCAGCGCCACCCCGAAACTCCGCGAGCGCGCGTCGACCCGCCGGGCGAGCGCGGCGACCCGCTCCAGCGGCGCCCCCTCCTCGGCGGCCGCCCCGGCGATCTTCTCGACGAACAGGGTGGCCCCGGTACCACGGCGCCCGGCGGTGAACAGGCTGTCGGTCACCGCGACATCGTCGTCGACCAGGACGCGCTCGATCCGCAGGCCGTCCTCCTCGGCGAGCTCGGCGGCCATCTCGAAGTTCAGCACGTCCCCGGTGTAGTTCTTGACGACGAACAGCACCCCCTGGCCGGAGTCCACCGCCGCGGCCGCCCGCACCATCTGGTCCGGCACCGGCGAGGTGAACACCTCCCCGGGACACGCGGCCGACAGCATCCCGTACCCCACGAACCCGGCGTGCAGCGGCTCGTGCCCGGACCCGCCCCCGGACACCACCCCGACCCGCCCGCCGGCCCGCGCGTCGCGCCGTACGACGACCCGCCGCTCCACGTCGACGTCCAGCTCGGGATGGGCGGCCGCCATCCCGCGCAGGGCGTCGGTGACCACGGTCTGCGGACTGTTGATCAGCATCCTCATGCGTATCTCCCGGCGAGGTGAACAGGTGACTTTCTGAGCAGTGTCTTCGCAGGTCAGAGTGTGTAGGTATGAATATCTGCCCTGGTGGTTCACGGTGCCTGAAAGCGGTTTCCGGCGGTACTGATGCCGACCTCTCGCCGACTTCAATGACGTTCCGTCAGACGCCATGCTGACGGCACACCGCTCACGTCGACCGTAAGGGAGCCCGCCCCGCAGCGACAGGCAGACGGTGTCTCGGGCGTGGCACAGGGCTCAGGCCGCGCTGCCGGCGAACTGCGCGCCCTGGCCGGGCTCGCCGCTGCGGCGGGATGCGCAAGGCGGTGGGGTGTGCTTCACCGGGAGGCTGCTGACTGGTCGCGGTCGTGGGGGAGCCGTGCGAGGGTGACCGCGCGGAGGAGCCATTCGACCGGGGCGTACCGGTACCGCGCCGTGAGCCGTCTGCTGAGGGCGAGTTGGCCGGCGTAGAGCACGAGTGCGCCGAGTGTGACGACGGCCGGGCTGAGGCGGTCGTACAGGGCCAGTCCGTAGCCGGTGAAGACGAGGGCCGTGATCAGGGACTGGCTCAGGTAGTTCGTCAGGGCCATCCGGCCGGCGGGGGCGAAGACCGCTGCGATCCGTGCGCCGCGGGTGGTCTTCATGAGCAGGAGCATTCCGCAGATGTACGCGGCGGTGAGGGCGGGGGCAGTGACCGTTCCCACCATCAGACCGAAGGTCGACCATCGCGGACCGAGCGGGCCGGTGGTGGTCATGGCCATGAAGAGGCTGCCGGGCAGGCCGACGGCGGCACCGAGCAGGAAGATGCGGCGCATCTGCGCGCGGTGGTGCCCCGTGTCGGCGAGCAGGCGCCGCTTGCCGCAGTGCAGCCCGACCAGGAAGGCCGTCATGACGAAGCCGCTCATGAGCAGCGTGGCGAGGAGTTGGTCGGGCAGCTGGCCGATGTTGGCCTGCACGACGGACGATGCGTCGCCGCGGTAGCCGGCGATGAGTTCGGGCAGGCCTTCCGCGAGTTCGGCGTCCGCTTCGGCTGTTTCGGCATCCGACATGAACAGGGTCCCCAAGCCGAGAAGGACAAGGAAGACGCTGAGGCATCCGTACAGGATTCGGGCGGCGCGGAGTGCCGCGCCGGGTGTGCAGTTGCGTGCGGCGATGAGGATCAGGCCGAGCACCGCGTACGTCGTGAGGATGTCGCCGGTGTACAGGAGTACGGCGTGCAGGACGCCCAGGACGAGCAGGCCGAGCGAACGGCGCAGCTGCCGGGGAACCGCGCTCGCGCCGGCGCGTTCGGCGGAGGCCAGCTGCAGGGTGAAGCTGTAGCCGAAGAGGAACGAGAACATCAGGTAGAACTTGCCGACCGCGAAGGTCAGGACGACACCCTCGACGGTCCCGTCAAGGGCAGAGGCCCCCGGATCAGTGATGGCTCCGAGGCCGTACGGATTGGCCATCATCTGCGCGTTGACCAGGAGGATGCCCATGAGCGCGAAGCCGCGCAGGGCGTCGACCTCCGGTATTCGCGCCGGCCGGTCTTCTCGTGTGCGGGCGGCCGTCAAAGGCACTGCTTCCCCCAGGTGGTCGTGGGTGTGGGGGCTCCTGCCCATGTCGTACAGGCGGCCGGCTTGGTCGAGCCGTTCTCGGGCCGAACTTGGCAGAGCTGACGGGAGGAGCCGCGCACCGTGGTCTGGTGACGGTAGCCCAGTTGCCCGTGCCGCGGCCGAAGACCAGGCGCTGCGCACTGAGGCGTTCGATGCGATGGCGACGGGGGAGCGGGACCTCGCGGACGGCATACGGCAGGAGACCGAGCTGCCGCAGCGGAAACCGACGGGCGCCTGGTCCGGCATCAACGCCTTCTTCACCGGCGCCGGTCGTCGGAACTGGCAGGTGAACCTGGAGCGGCGCGTGTACATCCTTCGATGTACTGTTTCATTGTGATTCATCCCCGTGTGCTTATGGCGGGGCGATGCGGGTTCGGCCAGAGGGCTCCGCGAGGTCAGGCTCCGGAGTGGACCGGCCTCTGCTGCGACTCCAGGCTGTCTCGAATCGCGCTACCTGTACCGGGCAGCTGAACGGTCGCCTCTCCAGGACGGCGAAGCGCGTCGTGACGCCCTGCGCCTCGCGGACCACGCCGTACAGCCGGCCCCCGACGTGCCCAGGTCCGGGCCGTCCCCGGTCGACCCGGGCAGCACCACGGGGGGCTGTCCAGGAGCTTCGGAAACCGCCTCTACAGCGCCCACGCCGGCATCGACAAGCAGGTGTACATCACCCGCTTCGACGGCACCTCGCGAGGGCGGGCGCGTGGTGGCTGACGCCGCCGGGCTGGGCGCTGCGCGCCGGTCGGCGGGCTCCGGGCAGGACGCCGGCGCGGTGTGGGGTGTACGCAAACGGCCGGCAGCAGACGGGCAACGCTACGCACCGACGCCGCAGGCACCCGGCGGGCGGCACCCGGCGGGCGGCGGGTATGCGGCGACAGTTGGGCACGCGAGCTCACCCGTACGGACCACGCCGGCCGGCTCCGGCGCACGCGCGGGAATGATCTTGCCGATCAGGTTTCGTGTGGAGCGTTCTTGGCGAAGTACTTCAACCATGGGCTTATCGCCGGTTGCCGGTCATCCTGCTGTCGCTGTTTTCCGTGAGCCCCGAGGCGGGCGGTCCGTCCCGGTGCTGGGCCCACGGGTCGATGCCGAGGCGGAGCGGGCCGCGCGCGTGCTGGCCGGGCTGGCGACCCATGCCAGACCTGTCGAGCGGACCCGCGCGCTGCGCCAGTCCGCTGCGGCTGCAGGTGAGTTGGTGGCCGCGCTGTCGGCTCTGGATCCGGCCGTGGCCGGTGAGGGACTGCCGGCGGAGTCGACCAGTCAGTCGTTCTTCCGGGTCCGTGAGGGGGAACTGTCGGATCAGCAGGCCGCCCTGCACGGTGTCCTGGTCGTCCACCGCGGTCTGGAAGACCTGTGTGAGGCCCCGCTGTCGGGCGCCGACCTGGCGCTGGAGGCGGCCGGGATGCGGCAGGCGGTGCTCGACCTCACCGGCGCGGTGCCGGGCGCAGACCCTGACTCCATACCGCCGGCGGCCGTCCCCGAGCCTGCTGCGGGGGCGTCGATGGAGAGCGTGTGGAGTGCTCGGTGGCTCATCGGGCACCAGGTCCACGTCCTGTTCAACATCTGCGCCGCGGTGGCCGTGGCCGACGCCACCCGCCATCTACGGCACGGCGACGGCGATGCCGCTCTGCCACGGCTGGCAGATGCGACGGTGTACGTGCGGGGCTTCCCGGCGGCCATGACCCACGCAAGTACGGTCCCGGCCGACTACTACATGGCGGCGATACGCCACACCATGGCGCCCCCGTCGGTGGACGTCCCGCTGAGCGGGCGCCAGCATCGCGGATACAAGCTGTTCCGGGCGGCGATGAAGGAGCTGCTGTCCGTGGTTCCCGACACCTACGAGCAGTTGGCGGCCCGCGCCCCGGAGCTGGCCGAGGCACGGGACGCGCTCCTGGAAGCCGACATCGTGGACGGTGAACGGCACGTCACCCTCGCGTACTCGATGGTGCATCTGCGCCGTTCCATCGCTCAGAAACCCGAAGGCCCCGAGAACGCCGTCGCCGAACTACGGCTCATGCGCCATCGCCGCGCGGCCCAGTACGCCTCCCTGATCCGATTCGGGGACCACTACATCGCCGACGCCGTGGCCGGCCTGCGCCACGCGTGAGTCCGCGTGTCCGCCGCCCACACCTCCGGCAGGAGCCCCTGATGCCCGAGACGACGCCCGGCACCACCCAAAGCTCTGCCGTCGTCGCCGACTGGGCACTCGACCCGGTCGATGCCGGCGCGTGCGAGCAAGTGGCCCGCACCCTGTGCGCCGGCGAGCACGACCAGGTCGACCACCCCGGGTGGGTGGCCCGGGCCCGGGACGCCTGGGAGGACCTTCCGTTCCCGCTGCGCCGTGGGCTGCGCCGATTTCGAAGGAACTCCGGCCCGCACGGCACATTGGTGATCGGGGGCCTGCCCGTCGATCAGGCGGCCCTGCCCGCGACACCGTCCGTAGCCGGCTCGGTCCAGCGCCGGGCCACCGTCCCGGCCGCGGTGCTCACCATGGTGGCCTGCGGGCTCGGCGAGCCTCTCGCCTACCGGGCGGAGAAATCCGGCGCCCTCGTGCAGGACGTCGTGCCCGTGCCCGGGCAGGAGAGCTTCCACGGCAATGCCGGATCGGTGCCGCTGTCCTTCCACACCGAGAACGGCTTCCACCCCCACCCACCCGACTACGTGGTCTTCCTGTGCCTGCGCGCCGACCACGACCAGCTCGCCGGCATGCGCGTCGCCGGCATCCGCCAAGCGCTGCCGCTCCTCACCCCGGCCAGTCGCCAGGCCCTGTTCGCACCGGAGTTCATCACCACACCACCACCTTCCTTCGGCTCCGGCGCTGCGACGCGTGAGCCCGACGTCGAGCCCCGACCGGTGCTGTCGGGAGCGGACGAGGATCCCGACATACGGATGGCCCAACTCGTCACCACCCCGCTCACCCCTCGGGCCGCCGCCGCGCTGACCGAATTCGGCCGCGCCTGCGAGGCGACCGCCCGTACCCTGCGCCTGAACCCGGGCGACCTGGTCATCATCGACAACCGCGTCACCGTCCATGGCCGCACCGCCTTCCACCCCCGCTACGACGGAGCAGACCGCTGGCTGCAACGCACCTACGTCACCACCGACCTGCGCCGCTCCCGCGACCACCGTCCCCACGACGGCCACGTACTCGCCCGCTGACCGGCGTCCAGCCTGCCGGGTTGCGCAGCCCGTGCCGGTGTCAGCCGTCGCCCTCGAAGGGCCAGGACTGGATGTCGCGGTAGTGGATGGGGCCGGGGCCGCGGCCGGTGTTGCTTCCGACGAGGTGGAGGCGCCGGGCCTCCCACGGGCGGCCGGTGAACGCGTCGAGCCCGGTGGCGGCCTCCACCGCGCTGGTGGTGTCGTGGCGGCGGGAGCGCGCCAGCGTCAGATGGGGGCGCAGGGGCCGCCCGTGGAAGGGGACGCCGCAGTCGGTGACCGCGGCGCGCACCTCGGTGGCGAGCAGGTGCAGTCCTTCGAGGTCTCCGCCGATCCCGGTCCACAGGACCCGCTCGTCGAAGTGCCCGCCGCCGCGCAGCGCGAGCCGCAGGGGCCGCCGGGCCGCGGCGAGCTCCGCGAGCGGCGGCCGCAGCAGTTCGACGGCGGTGACCGGGAGCTCGCCGAGGAAGGCCAGGGTGATGTGCCAGTCCTCGATGCGGTTCCAGCGCATGCGCGGGTACGCGGCGTAGGCCGGCTGCATCCGCTGCTCCAGCTCTTCCTTCGCGTCGTCGGGCGGGGCCAGCGCTATGAACACGCGGACGGTCGCTGCCTGGGTCTTTTCGTTCACGAGGTCTTCGTATCCTGTTCGGGCACGTTCCGTCATCTTCTGCCCGGTGGGGTGCGGGTCAGCGGGCGCCGGGGGATCCGATGGTCACCACGCGGGCCCAGGCGGGCGGGGAGTCCGGCACGTAGTCGGGGTCGTCCTCGCTCCAACGGCTCCCCCGATCCCGGGGGAAGAGGCCCACCACCGTGCGGCAGGGCGGTCGCGTGGCCGGCCAGGCCGTCTGCCCGTCCGTCAGGACCACGATCACGTCGGGCCGGGGTCCCGTGCCGAGGGCCTTGGCGAATCCCGTGCGCAGATCCGTACCCCCGCCGCCCAGCAGCGGGATGCCCTCACCGCTGCACAGCGGGTGCACGATCCGGGCCGCCGCGTCGCACGGCACCACGCTCACCATGTCGCTACGGCCGCCCACGGCACGGGCGATCGCGGCTACCTCCAGCAGCGCACTGCCCAGTTCGGCGTCGCTGACCGAACCGGAGGTGTCGATGACCACGCAGACCCGGGGCGGTCTGCGCCGCAGGCTCGGGAGTACGGTGCCGGGCACCGCGGCCGAGCGCCGGGAGGGCCGGGCGTAGCTGTAGTCCTCGCCCGCGCCCGCACCGGAGGCCGCCGACCGGACCGCCGCCCCCAGCAACTCCCGCCAGGGCTGAGGCGGCTGGAACGCCTCCTCCGCCCACCGCCGCCACCCCGCCGGCGTGCTTCCGGGACGGCCGTTGATCCCCTGCGCCACCCGGAACCGCACCGCGTCCTGCTCCTGCGCGCTGAGGCCGTGCGCGCCGTCCGGCCCCAGGTCCCATGCGCGTTCCAGGCCGTCGGCGCCGCTGCCGCAGTCCAGCCAGACCAGCTCCTGCGTGAGCGGTCCGAGCCCGAACTGCCGCAGGTAGTCCTCCATGAGCTCGCCCGGGCGCAGCCCCAGGTACTCCGGCGTCAGCGCCCCTTCGGGACGTACCAGACCCTCGCCGTACGCATCGTCGTTGATCTCGCAGTCCGCGGCGATGTTCATCCGCAGCCGTTCGCCCGGGCCGGTCAGTCCGCGTTCCCGGGCGACCCGGTCGCCGCGCCCGTGGTGGTCGCGCAGCAGGTGGGACACCTCATGGACCCAGACCCCGGCGAGCTCCTCCACCGGTGTCCGGTCCACGAACCCCGGCGAGACGTAGCACCGCCAGTGCCGGTCGACGGCCATCGTCGGCACCCGCCGTGATTCCACGGTGTGCAGGGCGAACAGCGCCGTCGCCAGGTAGGGCCGGACCCGGGCGGCGTGCAGCCGGGCCGCGAAGAGCTTGTCGAGGTCCAGTGCCCCGGCCCGCTGCGTCCCCGCCGGGTGCGCTCCCGCCCGCCCTGGCCCCGTCGCCGGTGCGCTCATCGGCCGGCCCCCACGGGGTCCCCGGTCCGGGCCGCCGCCCGCTCCTGCGACAGGTCCGCCCGCCGGGACAGGGCCACCACTCCGGCGAGCCGCTCGATCGACTCCGGCACGTCCCAGTCCTCCTGGCGCAGCGTGGCGAGGGTGGTCGCGGGAACGACCACCAGGTCGGGGGCCCCGGTCTCCAGCGCCCGGACCAGGAGCGCCCACGCCGCGTACCAGCGGGCCCTGTCCGGGCGCCTGCGGACCGCCTCCACCACGCCGTCGAGCGTGGCCTGGCGCCGGTCCCCCCGCTCGGGCAGGTCGGCGCCCGCCGGGTCGGCGAGCAGCTCCTCGGGGTCCGGGAGGTCCATCCGGTCCAGAGCGGCCAGCAGCTCCAGCCCCGGACCGTCCCCCACCGTGCCCCTGACCAGCATGGAGAGCACTTCCCTGGAGGAGTCGGCCGCCTGCGCGAAGGCGAGCAGACGTACCGTCATCTCCCAGCTGCGGGGCGACGGCCACGCACCTCCCCGGCGGGTCTCGGTGCCGGGGAGCCGGTGCACGAGCGCGGGGCGGGTGGTGAGGAGCCCGCACACCGCCCGGCGGGCGTGGTCCACGGCCGCCGGCAGCCTCTCGGCGTCCAGGCGCGGCAGGGTCGCCCGGGGCCAGGTCCCGCCGAGCCCGCGGACCACGACATCGTGGTCGTGGGTCCACTGGAGGTGGACGAACCGGTTGGCCAGGGGCGGGCTCAGCTCCCAGCCGTCGGCCGCCGAGCCCCTCGGGTTGGCGGCGGCCACGATCCGTACCCCGGGCGGCAGTTGGAGCGAGCCGATCCGGCGTTCGAGTACGAGGCGGAGCAGGGCGGCCTGGACGGCCGGCGGTGCCGTGGACAGCTCGTCCAGGAACAGCAGCCCGCGCCCGGCCCGTACGAGCCGCACGGCCCAGTCCGGCGGGGCCATCGGGACACCCTGCTCGGCGGGATCGTCTCCGACGATGGGCAGACCGGAGAAGTCGGACGGCTCGTGCACGCTGGCGATCACCGTGGTCAGGGGCAGGTCCAGGGTCTCGGCGAGCTGTGTCAGGGCCGCGGTCTTGCCGATGCCGGGCTCACCCCACAGGAGTACCGGCAGGTCGGCGGCCACGGCCAGGGTCAGGGCCGCCAGCTGGTCGTCGGGGCGCGGTTCGGTGGTGGTGTCGCGCAGGAGGGCCAGCAGCCGCTCGGCGACGTCGAGTTGGTCGAGTGGGGAGGGGGCACCGGTGGACGTGAACGGGGTGTGCGAGGGCATGAGTGATCACCTGTGGGTTCGTGAGGAGTGGGCGGTCCGGGGGACCGGGGGAGAGAAGGGAGAGGGGCCGAGGGCCGGAGGGCCCCGGGGTCAGCGGGCCTGTGCCTGGCGCGGGTGGAGCCGGTGGTCCCGTGGACGGGATGCTCCGGGGCGGATCCGGCCGGGGCCGGGTCCGGCCAGGCCCGCCCGGAACAGCCCGTAGGTGATCCGCCGTAGCGCGGCCGCTTCCAGTTCGTCCCGCAGGGCCCCGGCGCGCAGCGGGGCGTCGGGGCCGAGCAGCCCTTCCACCACGGCCAGCGCCCCGGCGATGTCGCCGTGGTCGAGGCGTTCGCGGACCCCGGTGAGGCCGTCCGGCCGGCGGTGCGTCGCGTCGATGGCCTGCAGGCAGGGCAGCGGAGTGCCGGTCAGCGCGGCCAGCAGTTCCTCCCGGCGGATCTCGGCCGGGTCGTGGTCCAGCGCGGCCAGTACCCCGTCGACCAGGCCGATACGGTGCCGGGCGCCCCGGCACTCGACGGGGCGGGGCTGCCCCGCACGGCCCGCGTCCGTGTCCGTGGTCCATGCCGGTCCGGCCGGTGCACGGTCCGGTACCAGGGCCGAGGCGACCAGCGGGTGCAGCCGCCCGGCCTCGATGGCTCCGGAGCGGATCAGGTCCAGGTCGGGCAGGGTCCAGACCGCCGCGTCGGGCAGGACCGGCAGCGCGGAGGCGCTGCCGTCGGCGGGCGCCTCCCCGGTCCGCGCCACGGGCGGCCCCGGGCCGTCCGCGGCCAGGTCCAGCACCAGCCGCTGCCGGGCCCCCAGCCGTACGGCGACGCTGCCGGTGGTCCGGCCCTCGGCGCGGAGCAGGATCCCGGCCTCGGCGGCCCACCTGCCGACGGCGCACCGGTGCCCGTGCGGGAGCGCCGCCAGGAGTTCGGCGTCGGGTGCGGGAAGGCTGTCGGCGGGCGGCCGGTCGGCCCCGGACCGGGCCCGCAGCTCGTCGGTCCTGCGGGCGTCCCACAGGTGGCGGTGCAGGTCGAGGCGGAACCGGCGGTCGGGACGGGGCCCGCGGCGCGGGTCCCCCCAAGGGCCGTGCCCGGAGCGGGATCCGTCCCACAGGGCGAGGCTGATCCGCTGGCCGCCGTCCGCCCACGCCGGCGGAGTCCTGGCCACGAGGTACACGGGGTGCCCAAGTTGCCCAAGGTGCCCAGGATGTACGGGGTCTCCGGGGTCTCCGGGGTGCGTGGGGTCTACGGCGTGCGCGGCATGCGGTTCGTCGCGCGGGGCCGTGTCGTACCGGGCCAGGGCGACGGTCAGCCCCGGGCGCAGCAGTCCGTCGGGAGCGATGCGCGGCATGTGCCAGCGCAACAGGTCGGGCGCCAGGTGGCGAAGGTCGGCCCGGATCCGGGCGGCGAGGTCGTGGCCGCGCGAGCGCGCCAGGAAACGGAGATCGAGATCGACGTCGATGCCCGCGGCGGCGCAGGCCCCGGCCCAGTCCCCGGCGGAGCGGCGGGCGGTCGCAGTCTCGATCATGGACGCCGGCACGGCGTACTCGCGTACGCGGAGCCAGAGGGAGAGGCGGGAATCCCCGTGCACGTTCTCGGTGGGCATCAGCGCTCACCTTGCGTGGACGGGACCCCCGATCTGTGAACGGAATGAGTGGTCATCGCGGTGATCGTAGCGCTGCTCAGCACGACCGGCCAGGTGTTTTCCCGGGCCAGCGGTGGTGGTGCCGGTCGATGACGTAGTGGTGGCCGTGCCGCCAACCGCCCGTGGCCGGGCGGGCGTCGGCGAGGTGCGGGTGACCGGGCGGGAGGTCCGGGTGCACGTGTTCCAGCCGGTACGGATCCCGGGCCGGCCAGATCACCGCCGCGGCCGTGGCGGCGATCAGGGCCACGGCGCCCAGGACCAGAACGGTCAGCGGCAGCCCCGCCCCCGCGGCGAGCCACCCGGCCAGCGGGTAGGTGAGCAGCCAGCAGCCGTGGGAGAGGGAGAAGCGGGCGGCGAACGCGGCGGGCAGGTCCGCGTCGGCGGTGGAGCGGCGGATCACCCGGCCCCCCGGAGTCAGGACGGCCGAACAGGCGGCGCCGATCGCGGCCCAGACGGCCAGGAGCGCGGGCCAGGACCAGGCGCGCGGGCCGGTCGCGGCGAGCGCGGCCCCGGCCGCCAGGGCCACCGGGAGGGCGAAGGCGGCACGGAGCATCACCGCCCGGTCGGTGGAGCGTTGCAGGAGGCGGGGCAGGAACAGCGCGGTCGCCATGGATCCGGCGCCGTACGCCCCGAGGGCGAGCGGGACGGCGCCGGCCGGGCGGTCGAGGTGGCCGCGCACCAGGGAGACGGTGTCGACGAGGACGACGGCTCCGGCGGCGGCGACCGCGAGGTCGAGTGCGAGCAGGGCCCGCAGCCGGGGGGTGGCCCGGAAGAGGTGGGTGCCGAAGACGGCCCTGGTACGGACGCCGCCGGTCCGCTCGACCGGGGCGGGTCCCGGCAGCGCCGTGGCGACGATGAGCGCGGCGGAGGCGAGGAAGCCGACGGCCGTGCCGGCGAACAGCCAGTCGTAGGAGACCAGGCTCAGCAGCGCCGTGGCCAGGACCGGACTGAACAGGCTCTCCAGGTCGTAGGCGAGCCGCGTCATCGACAGGGCCCGGGTGTAGTCGCGTTCGGCGGGCAGGATCGCGGGGACGGTGGCCTGGAAGGTCGGGGTGAAGGCCGCCGACGCCGCCTGGAGCAGGAAGATCAGGACGTGGATCTGCCAGATCTCGGTGACGAACGGAAGGGCCACGGCCGCACCGGCGCGGGTCAGGTCCATGGACGTCATCAGGACGCGGCGGGGAATCCGGTCGGCGATCGCGCCGATCACCGGGGCGATGGTGACGTAGGCGATCATCTTGATCGCGAGGGCGGTACCGAGGACCGCCGAGGCGCGCTCGCCCGCGAGTTCGTAGGCGAGCAGGCTCAGTGCGACGGTGGCCAGGCCGGTCCCGACCAGGGCGATGACCTGGGCGGTGAACAGGCGGCGATAGCCGGCGTTGCGCAGTACGGACAGCACGGTCCCCGTCCCGGTCGGCGATCGATGACAGCACGTCGGATTCGGTCGGATCCAGCGTAGTCAACATGTGCGCACCTGTGCACCTGTTGTGCGCCGTTCCGGGCGGGCCGGGCCCGGCCCGATCCGGAAGGGACGGCCTACGTGGGAACGTGGCCGTCGAGCGCGGTGAGGAAGGCAGCCGCCGCCGGGGTGCGGCCGGTCCGGCTCCAGACGGCGTACTCGACGCGCGCCGGGGCGTCGGTCACCTCGACGGTCGCCACTCCGGTGAGCCGGGGCGCGTAGGCGGAGGGGAGCATGGCCACGGCGAGGCCCGGTCCCACGAGGCGGGCGATGTAGTCGGCGCTCGTGACCTCGAAAGCGACGTCACGGGTGAGACCGGCGGCAGAGAAGGCCAGGTCGGACTGGACCCGTCCCGCCGTTCCGGCCGGCAGGTCCACGAACACCTCGCGGGAGAGCCTGCGCAGGTCGACCGCCGCTTCGGCGGCGAGCGGATGGTCCGGCGCGACCACGGCGACGAGCCGGTCCCGGGCGAGTTCGCGGGCGGCGACACCCTGGGGCCGGGCGGTGGTCGGCAGTCCCAGGAAAGCCACGTCGAGGACCCCTTCCCGGACCTGCTCGACCAGGTCCTCGCTCGCGCCCACCCGCAGGCTGACGCGCACGTGCGGGTACCGCCGGCGGAAGTCGTGCAGTGCGCTGGGGATGTCGACCGCGGCGACGGTCGGGATCAGCCCGACGGCGAGCCGCCCGCGGACCTCTCCGACGGCCGCCGCGACCTCGGCGGCCGCCCGCTCGGCGGCGTCCAGACACTGACGGGCGGCCGGGAGGAACGCCTCACCGGCCGGTGTCAGCCGCACCCGGCGGCTGGTGCGCTCGAAGAGCCGCGCGCCGAGTTCCCGTTCCAGGCGCGCGATCTGGTGGCTCAGGGCGGACTGGACGACCAGGCACCGTTCGGCGGCACGGGTGAAGCTGTTCGTCTCGGCGACGGCGAGGACGTAGCGCATCTGCTGGAGCTCCATCGATCCATCGTGGATCACGATCGATGGGCTGACAAACATGTGTTGGACTCATCGACCGGGCCCCATGAGACTCCGAAGCATGACAAGTCCAGCCGCACGGGCGGCCCGTGGGAACCTGCCCCGCACGCTCCTGACCGCGCTCGCCCCCCTGACGTGGGGCACGGTCTACATCGTCACCACCGAGCTGCTGCCGCCGGGACACCCCCTGTTCGCAGGCCTGTTACGGGCGTTACCCGCCGGCCTGATCGCCCTGGCGCTCACCCGCACACCGCCCCGGGGGGTCTGGTGGGGGAGGGTCGCGGTGCTCGGCACGCTGAACATCGGACTGCTGTTCCCACTGCTGTTCATCGCGGCCGAACGCCTGCCCGGAGGCGTGGCCGCCACCCTGACGGCGGCCATGCCCCTCATGGTCGCCGTCCTGGCCGTGACCGTCCTCCACGAGAGCCTCTCCGCCCGGCGCTTGACCTGGGGTGTCATCGGCGTCGTGGGCATCGGAGGGGTGGTGATCGGCCCGGACGCGGCGCTGGACGCCGTGGGCATCGCGGCGGGCCTGGCCGCCGCGGCCGTACTGGCGCTCGGGGTGACGCTCACCAAGCGCTGGGGGCGGCCCGCCGGCATGGGACCCACCGCCTTCGCCGGCTGGCAGCTCACGGCCGGCGGCCTGTTCCTGATTCCCGTCACCTTCCTCGCCGAAGGGCCACCGCCCGCCATCGGCCCGACCGCGGCCCTCGGCTACCTCTGGCTCTCCCTGGTCTGCGGCCTGGCCACCTTCGTCCTGTGGTTCCAGGGCATCGGCAGCCTCCCCGTCACCTCCGCCGCGGTGCTCGGCCTGCTCTCGCCACTGGTCGCCGCACTGCTCGGGGCCGTGCTGCTCGGCCAGACACCGGGCCCGGTGCAACTCGTGGGCTTCGGGCTCGCGCTCGCCGCGATCGTGGCGGGACAGCTTCCGGCGCCCGGCCGGCCGCCCGGCCGCCCGCCAGGCCGCCCGGCCGGCTCCGGTCGACGTGGTGGTCAGTCGTGCGGCGGGAGGGAACCGAGCTGGTGGTCGGCGACGTTCAGGGCCTCGTCCACCAGCCGCCGCAAATGCCCGTGACCCAGGGCGTAGACGACCCGGCGGCCGTCCTTGCGGGTGGTGACCAGCCCGGCCAGACGGAGCTTGGCGAGGTGCTGGCTGACGGAGGGGCGGGCGGCTCCGCACGCCTCGGTGAGGGTGGTGACATCGGCCTCGCCCCGGCCGAGGCGTTCCATGAGCGCCAGGCGGGTGCGGTCGGCGAGCAGGGCGAGCACGGACGCGGCGGCCTCCAGCCGGTCGCCCCGCTCAGGCGCGCCCGGCGTGCCGGGCGTGCCCGGTGTGCCCGGTGTGTCCGGCACGATCTGCGCACCGTGTGCACCTGCCAGGTGTCTGCCTGCACTCATGCGCCCATCGTAGGGCGCCCCTCCGCGCAAGTGCCCGGGCCCCGCCACCCCCACAAGGGGTCGGCGGGGCCCGGGCACAGGCGGCGCGTTCGGTATCAGCCGAGCGCGGGCGCCTCCTGCTGAGCCGGAGCCGTCACTTCCGCGCCGTCGGCGCGCGCGGCCAGGAGCCGCTGGGCGAGGACGCCGAAGACGACGGCGAACACGGCCCACAGGACGAGCTGGACGGCCAGCGAGGCGACCCGGAACTCCCACAGCAGGGCCGCGGGGAAACCGGGCTGGACGGCGTCGCTGTTGTCCGGCAGGAACACGAACGCCAGGGCGGCGGCGACGATGAAGCCGGCGCCCGCGGTCAGCGTGGCGTTCCAGTTGCCCAGGCGCGGTGCCAGCCGCCGCCCGAGGATGATCGCGCCGATGCCCAGCAGCACGCTGAGCAGGATCATCAGGAAGAACAGCGTGGTGCGCTGACCGATCGTGTCCGGGTTGCCGACCGCCGGCGGGGTGGCCGGGTACTTCAGGAACGGCACCAGGTAGACCGTGGCGAAGGCACCCGCCGCGGTGAGCGCCGCCGTGGCCCGCGGGCTGAACCCGCCGACGCGGCCGAGGGCGAACGAGAACGCGAGGGAGGCGATGCCGCCCAGCGCGACCCCGTAGACCAGGACACCGGTGGCCAGGCCGAAGGTCGACTGAACCGGCCGGCTGACCAGCTCTTCCTCCTCCTCGGCAGCCTCGCCCGACGCGGCGTCACCGCCGTGCCCGGCGTGCGCGCTCGGGGCGCTCGCGGCGTCCTGGGCAGCCTGGGCCTCTTCCACGGCGATGGAACCCCGTACCGGCGGCTCACCGACCACATAGGCGACCGCGAAGGCGAACAGCCCCGCGATCAGGCCCGCGAGCATGCCGCGGACCAGCAGTCCTCTGACAGTAGAGGCGTACATGTGCGTGGCCTCTCAGTGGCAGGGGAAGCCGAGCAGATGACGACCGTCGTGCACCCACTCGTGCACGCCTTCACCGGCGAACACGGCCGTGGCGCCCTGTTCGGCGCCGACGAAGTACAGGGCGACGAGCATCAGGAGACCGACGAAGAGCGCCCAGGGCAGCACCGCGCGCACAGGCAGCGGAGCCGACAGGGAGCCGGCGGGGGTGGATACGGCAGCGGAAGCGACAGCCTCGGCCATGATGGAACCTCCTCGGGGAACAACGCGTCCCATACGGTGGTGCAGGACGACGGTCCTCGGGTCTGACTCGCCGCGACGCCATCGTGGAGATGCCGCCGCAGCACACAGTGGCGCGACCATGCCGGATTCACACCGGACTTCCGTCTCGCCGTCGTCGCTATGTGGAAATGTCGCCGTGACGGTACCGTGCGCAGCGCCTGCGGCCAAGACCGTGAGTCCCTGATCACACGCCTACGCTGCGGTAATGAGGGTCAGGCGCGGCCCGCGGGACCCGGAGTGTCCGTCAACTGGACCTGCAGACTGCTAAAATGACCCCGTTGGCCTTCGGCGTGCGTGCCCCGTGCATGTGTCCGGAGGCTTTTTTCATGCCTTCACACCGATCCACCACCAGCCCTGCCGTACCTCCGGCCACCGCCACCACCGGCTACCGCGACCTGCTTCGCAACAAGGAGTTCAGCGGCCTGTACATCAGCTTTACCCTCACCGTCGCCGCGAGTACTTTGTCCGGCTTCGCGCTCGGCACACTGGTCAACCACCGGACCGGCTCCCCGTTCCTGACGGCCGTGAGCATGTACGGCGCCACGTTCGCGACGGTGCTCGGCGCGCTGACGCTGATGTCCGTCGCGGACGGGAAGCGGCCCCGCCGGACCCTGCTCCTGCTCCAACTCGTCTCGCTGGTGGGTGTCGCCGCCCAGGCGGTCCCGGGGCTGCCGCTCGCGGCCCGGTTCGCCCTCCTGCTGACGCTGGGCTTCTTCCAGTCCCTCGGCTCCGGCACCCGGCTGGGGCTGCTCGCCGAGGCCGTGCCCAGCTCCGCCTACGCGCCCGCCCGTTCGCTGATGAACATCACCTCGGGCGGCACGGTGATCACCGGCTACGCCGTCGGCGCCGTACTGCTGCGCCACCTGAGCCCGTGCGGGGTCTTCGCCGTCGCCGCGGCCCTGACCGCCCTCGGGTCGGCCGCGGCGGCCGCCACCGTCCGGGAACGCTCGATCCGGCTCACCCGCCGGCCCGGGCTGCGCCGGACCTGGACGGCGAACGCCGAGCTGTTCGCCCACCCCGGCCGCCGGACGCTGCTGCTGAACCTGTGGGTCCCCAACGGCCTGATCGCCGGCTGCGAGGCCCTGTTCCTCTCCTACGACCCCGGCCGGGCGGGCACCTTCCTCGCCGCCGCTTCGGCGGGCATGCTCCTCGGGGACCTGACCGTCGGCCGGCTGCTCACCGCCGAGCGGCGACGCCGCCTCGCCTTCGCCCTGCGGCTGCTGCTCGCCGCCCCCTTCCTGCTGTTCGCCGTCCACCTGCCCGTCCCGGTCGCGGCGGTCGCGGTGTTCCTCGCCGGTGCCGGGTTCGCGGCCACCCTGCCCCTCCAGGAGCAGCTCCTCGAACAGACTCCCGAGGCCATCCGCGGCCAGGTCCAGGGAGTCGAGTCGGCCGGCCGGATGACCTGGCAGGGCATCGGCGCCGCCATCGCCGGGGGCCTGGCCCAGTACGTCGCCCCGGGCACCGCGATCGCCGTCGTCGCCGGGGCCTCCGTGGCCGTCACCCTGCTGTGCCGGCCGTCGCGCCGTACGGGGCGGGAAGAGACGGTCTAGCCACAGCGAGATATTCGAGCACATGTTCGGTTACCGGGGTTAGGGTGGATCCATGCACGCAGTCCAGGGCCTTCAGGGTTCCCTCTTCGACCAGGGCGACGAGATCCGGCTCGGCCCCCTCGGCGGCATGCGGCGGACGGACCTCGGGGCCGGGGCCTGGGTCGATCACCTGCCCGGCTGGCTGAGCGGCGCCGACGCGCTCTTCGAGCGGCTGGCCGCCGACGTGCCCTGGCGCGCCGAGCGGCGGCAGATGTACGAGCGGGAGGTCGACGTGCCCCGGCTGCTTGCCTTCTACGCCGCGGACGAGCCCCTGCCCCACGCCTCGCTCACGGAGGCCCGCGAGGCGCTGACCGGCCACTACGCCGCCGAGCTCGGTGAGCCCTTCACCACCGCCGGCCTGTGCCTGTACCGCGACGGCCGCGACAGCGTCGCCTGGCACGGTGACCGGACCGGCCGCTCCTCGGCCGAGGACACGATGGTGGCCATCGTGTCCGTCGGCGATCCGCGCGATCTCGCCTTCCGCCCGCGCGACGGCGGGGCCACCCTGCTGCGGCTGCCCCTGGGCCACGGCGACCTCGTGGTCATGGGCGGCTCCTGCCAGCGGACCATGGAGCACGCCGTACCCAAGTCGGCGCGGGCCGTCGGCCCTCGCATCAGCATCCAGTTCCGGCCCCACGACGTCCGCTGACCAGCCGCTTCCCGTCCGCCGCCGCCCGCGCTCGCGGGCGCGGTTGCGGCCCGGTCGGGGGCGTCCAGGCCGGTGCGCATGGATCTCGGCGCATTCTCCAGTCGGGCCCGGGCTTCCTCGTCGTCGACCCGGACGGGAATCCGGTCCTCTTCGACCGGCACGTCTGACCGGCACGGCCGCCCCGGACGCTTCAGGCGGCGGCGCCGGGCTCCTTCGGGGAGCGGACGGCCCCGGCCGCCGCGTGCAGCGAGCGCAGCGCCAGCAGCAGGATTCCGATGTCGTCCAGGTACACCGGGTCCGGAATCAGGTCCACGGGCGAGACGGTGTAGATCACCGCGGCCCAGAACAGGGCCTTGTCGTGCAGCGGGATCCCCGCGTCGGCCAGCAGTCGCCGGGCCGCGAAGACCCGTACGAGCAGCACGGCCGCGGCGATCGCGAGCCCTACCGCGACGACCATGCCCAGGGCGAGCCAGACCTTTCCGTCCATGGCGGCCCTATACCCCGATATCGGGCCGCGATACCTCGCGGGCGGCCGGATCCATCAGGTGCCTTCTCCGCGCAGCCTGCGGCCGACCTCGCCCAGCCCGTCGGCGAGCGCGTCGAGCTGGGCAGGGGTGAGGACGTCGACGAGGATCTCCCGGACCGTCGCCACGTGCCCGGGGGCGGCCTCCTCCAGCTTGGCGCTGCCGGCGTCGGTGAGGACGGCGAAGACGCCGCGCACGTCGGAGGGGCAGCTGCGGCGGCGGACCAGACCGGCCTTCTCCATCTGGGTGACCTGGTAGGTCAGCCCGCTCTTGGAGTTGATCAGCCCGTTGGCGAGCTCGGTCATCCGCAGCTCGCGCCCGGGCGCCGCGGCGAGCCGTACCAGGATCTCGTACTGGGGGTGCGAGAGCCCGGCCTCGTCCTTGAGCTGTTGGTCGAGACGGCGGTTCACCAGGGCCGATGCGGCGAGGAACCCGCTCCAGGCGCGCATCTCGCGGTCGTCCAGCCATCTCGGTTCAGCCATGGCTCAAGACTACACGGGTTGTTCCAATTTGAATCAATGGTTAGGGTCGGGCCTAGCGGTTCGAATTTGAACAACTCTCTCCCGCCTCCCCACCGGGCCGCCCGACCGGAAGGATCCCCCCCGATGACCAGCCCCTCCGTCACCGCGACGAAGCCGCAGGCCGCCGCGCCGGCCGCACGTCCCGAGCCCTCCGCCCTCTCCACCCCGGGCCACGACACCGGCCTGCTCCTGCTGCGCCTGGTCCTCGGCCTGACCATGGCGGCGCACGGCTCGCAGAAGCTCTTCGGCTGGTTCGGGGGCGGCGGCATCAGCGGCACCGGCCAGTTCTTCACCGCCAGCGGCTACCCCGCGGGCGACGCCATGGCGGTCCTCGCCGGTCTCACCGAGACCCTCGGCGGACTCGGCCTCGCCCTCGGGCTGCTCACCCCGCTCGCCGGGGCCGCCGTCGTCGGCACCCTCATCAACGCGATCGCCGTCCACGGCGCCGGCGCCTTCTTCGCCCCGAAGGGCATCGAGTACGAGCTGCTGCTGACCGCGGGCGCCGCGGCCCTCGCGCTCACCGGCCCCGGACGGTACGCCGCCGACCGCTTCCTGCCCGTCCTGCGGAGCCACCGCCTCGCGCACGGCGCCCTCGCCGTCACCCTCGGCGTGGTCCTCGCCGCCGTCCTGCTCCTCGTACGCGACTAGCCGGACCGGAGGCCGGAGACCGGTGCACGCCGGGTGGGCCGCAGCGGCCCGCCCGGCGTCGACGTATTCCGACCGGCCATATGGATTTGCGCCAACTCTCCTTGACTTCAGGTGGGTTGCTGCTGTGCTCACCTATGTTCTACGGGGCACATCAGTTCGCCCCAGGAGGTCAGATTGCAGTCCAGGCGCTTCCTCGCCTTTCACCGCGCGATACGCCGTTCCCACCTGCTCATCGCTCTCGGCCTCGGCTCCCTGCTGATCGGTCTGACCCCGTGGTTCGTGGTCACGAGCACCGCAGCGGCCGGCCGCGCACCGGCGCCCCGTCCCGCGCCCGTGCCCTTCGACCAGCAGGCGGCGAAACAGTCGCCGCACCATGGCATCGTCCCCGCGAACGCGATGGAGCCGACCGCTCCGATCCTCGACCGCGCCGGATGGACGGCCGCGGCGAGCGACGAGGAGACCGGCGCCGAGAACGGCCGCGCGGCCAATGTCCTCGACGGGAACACCGCCACCATCTGGCACAGCAAGTACGTCCCCACGCCCACCCCGCTGCCGCACGTCATCACCGTCGACATGCACCGCACCGAGGTCGTCTCCGCCCTCGTCTACCGTCCCCGCACCAGCGGGCCCAACGGGCGCATCGGTGAGTACAGCATCAGCCTCAGCACCGACGGGCTGAGCTGGGCGACCCCGGTCGCCACCGGCACGCTCGCGGACGACGCCAGCCCCAAGACCCTCGGATTCGCCCCCCAGGGCGCCCGGTTCGTCCGGCTGACCGCGCTCAGCGAGGCGGGTGGCCGCGGACCGTGGTCCTCCGCCGCCGAGATCGACCTGCTGGGCGACCCCGGCACCCCGGCGGCCACCATCGACCTGTCCCGCGCCGGATGGACGGCCACGGCGAGCGACGAGGAGACCGGCGCCGAGAACGGCCGCGCGGCCAACGTGCTGGACGGCAATGACGGCACCATCTGGCACAGCAAGTACGCACCCACCCCCACCCCGCTGCCGCACAGCATCACCGTCGACATGCACCGCACCGAGGTCGTCTCCGCCCTCGTCTACCATCCCCGCTCCAACGGGCCCAACGGGCGCGCGGGTGCTTACTCCATCGCCACCAGCGCCGACGGGGTCACCTTCGGCACACCGGTGGCCTCCGGCACCTGGCGGGACGACGACACCGTCAAGACGGCCACCTTCACCCGCGCCGCATCCGCCCGTTTCGTCCGGCTGACCGTGACCAGCGAGGCCGGCGGCCGCGGGCCGTGGACCTCCGCCGGTGAGATCCGCCTGAGCGGTCCGGCCAGCCCGGCCGTCCACGGCTCCTGGGGCCGGATCACCGGCTTCCCGCTGGTGCCGGTGGCCACCGCCGCCCTGCCCGGCGACAAGCTGCTGGCCTGGTCGGCGTACGCCGTCGACCGCTTCGGCGGCAGCAACGGCTACACACAGACCGCGATCCTGGACCTGAAGACGGGCAAGGTCACCCAGCGCCGGATCGACAACACCGGACACGACATGTTCTGTCCCGGCATAGCCATGCTCGCCGACGGCCGGGTGCTGGTCACCGGCGGCAGCAACGCGGAGAAGGCGAGCATCTACGACCCGGCCACCGACAGCTGGTCCGCCACCACGAGCATGAACATCGCCCGCGGCTACCAGGCCATGACCCTGCTCTCCACCGGCGAGGCCTTCGTGCTCGGCGGATCCTGGAGCGGAGCCACGGGCACCGACAAGGCCGGAGAGGTCTGGTCCCCGGACACCCGCACCTGGCGCAGCCTGCCCGGCGTCCCCGCCGCCCCGGCGCTGACGGCCGACCCGGCCGGACCCTACCGCGCCGACAACCACATGTGGCTGCACGCCACTTCGGGCGGCAAGGTGCTGCAGCTGGGCCCGAGCAAGCAGATGAACTGGATCTCCACCAGCGGGCAGGGCGGCATCACCTCCGCCGGCACCCGGGCCGACAGCCAGGACGCCATGACCGGCAACGCCGTCGCCTACGACATCGGCAAACTGCTCACCCTGGGCGGCTCGCCCGCCTACCAGGACACCCCGGCCACCCAGCGCGCCTACACCGTGGGCATCTCGGGCAGCCAGGTCCAGGCCGCCCGCACGGGTGACATGCAGCATGCCCGCGCCTTCGGCAACAGCGTGGTCCTGCCCGACGGCAAGGTGGCCGTCTTCGGCGGTCAGGCCTATCCGGTGCCGTTCAGCGACGCCACCTCCGTCCTGACCCCCGAACTGTGGGACCCGGCGACCGGCGCCTTCACCCCGCTCGCCACCATGGCCGTCCCGCGCAACTACCACAGCGTGGCCAACCTGCTGCCCGACGGACGGATCTTCTCCGGCGGCGGCGGTCTGTGCGGCGACTGCGCGACCAACCACGCCGACGGGGCGATCTTCACCCCGCCGTACCTGCTCAACGCGGACGGAACCCCGAAGCCGCGTCCCGCCATCACCGCGGGCGTGCCCCCCAGGGCGGCCCCCGGCGCCTCGCTCACGGTGAACACCCAGGGCTCGGTGGCGTCCTTCGTCCTGATGCGGGCCGCTGCCGCGACCCACTCCACCGACAACGACCAGCGCCGGGTTCCCGTGGTGTCCACCGCGACGGGAGGCGGCACGTACACGGTGTCCGTGCCCGGCGACACCGGTGTGGTCCTGCCGGGGACCTACATGCTCTTCGCCCTCGACGCCCAGGGCGTACCGAGCATCGGTCAGTTCGTCACGATCTCCTGACCTTGACCTTGACCCCATGAGCGATGTCCGGGGCCTGAGCTGATTGGCCCCGGACATTCAAGGGAATAGCGCACAAATGACACAACCCATCGAAGACTACGCACTCATCGGCGACCTGATGACCAGCGCACTGGTCGGCCGCGACGGGTCCATCGACTGGCTGTGCCTGCCGCGCTTCGACTCGGCGGCCTGCTTCGCCAAGCTCCTCGGCGAGGAGGAGAACGGCCACTGGCGCATCGCGCCCCTCGACGCCGCCGTCGGCGAGCCCTGCACCCGCCGCGCCTACGTCGACGGCTCGCTCATCCTGGAATCGTACTGGGAGACCGAAACCGGGACCGTCAAGGTCACCGACTTCATGCCCCAGCGCGAGGTCGCCCCCGACGTCATCCGCATCGTCGAGGGCATCAGCGGCACGGTCAGGATGCGCAGCACCCTGCGCCTGCGCTTCGACTACGGACACGTCGTGCCCTGGGTGCGCCGCAGCGACGGCGACCGGGTCGCCATCGCCGGGCCCGACTCCGCCTGGTTCCGCAGCGAACCCCCGGTCCGTACCTGGGGCGAGGCGAACAGCACCTGCTCCCAGTTCCCGGTCACCGCCGGCCGGCGCGTCGCCTTCGTACTGACCTGGCACCCCTCGCACCGGCCGCGACCCGATCCCTGCGACCCCTTCGAAGCGCTGGAGCAGAGCCTCGCCGACTGGCGGGAATGGACCGCGCAATGCCGCTACGAGGGCCCCTACCAGGAGGCGGTCACCCGCTCCCTGATCACCCTCAAGGCCCTCACCTACGCCCCGACCGGCGGCATCGCCGCCGCGGCCACCACCTCCCTCCCCGAGGAGCTCGGCGGCGTCCGCAACTGGGACTACCGCTACTGCTGGCTCCGGGACTCCACCCTCACCCTCGGCTCGCTCCTGTCCACCGGCTTCCTCGACGAGGCCCGCGCCTGGCGCGAGTGGCTGCTGCGCGCGGTCGCGGGCGACCCCGCCGACCTCCAGATCATGTACGGGATCGCCGGCGAGCGGCGGATCCCCGAGAGCGAACTGCCCTGGCTGAGCGGCTACGCATCCTCCGCCCCGGTCCGCGTCGGCAACGCCGCCGTGGACCAGCTCCAGCTGGACGTGTACGGGGAGGTCATCGACTCCCTCTACCTGGCCCGGTCCGCCGGTCTGCCCTCCGAACGTCACGCCTGGCGGATCCAGCTCGCGCTGCTCGACTTCCTCGAACGCAACTGGCACCGGCCCGACGAGGGCCTGTGGGAAGTCCGCGGCCCCCGACGCCACTTCGTGCACTCCAAGGTGATGGCATGGGTCGCGGCCGACCGGGCCGTACGCACCCTGGAGAGCGACCCCTCCCTGGACGGCGACGTGGAGCGCTGGCGGGCCATGCGCGACGAGGTGCACCGCGACGTGTGCGCCAACGGCTACGACCCCGAGCGGGGCACCTTCACCCAGTACTACGGCTCCGCCGAACTGGACGCGGCGACCCTGCTCATCCCCAGGGTCGGATTCCTGCCCCCCGACGACCCGCGGGTCGTCGGCACGGTCGACGCCGTGCGCGCCGAACTCGGCAGCAGCGGACTGGTCCGCCGCTACAGCACCGCGGGCTCCACCGTCGACGGGCTGCCCGGGGACGAAGGAGCCTTCCTGGCCTGCTCGTTCTGGCTGACCGACGCCCTGCACATGACGGGCCGGCCGGAGGAGGCCCGGGCCCTGTTCGAGCGGCTGCTGTCCGTACGCAACGACGTGGGCCTGCTCGCGGAGGAGTACGACCCCCTCGCCGGACGCCAACTCGGCAACTTCCCGCAGGCGTTCAGCCACGTCGGCCTGGTGAACACCGCGCTCACCCTGGCGAGCCCGGCCTGACCCGCACGACGCGCTGAGACGGCCTACGGGTCTCCGCCGGTACGGGAGGCCAGCAGCAGGGCGATGTCGTCCGGCCGGTCGGCGGTGTTGCCCGCCTCGCTGATCAGCCGGTCGGCGGTCTCGGTCAGCGGGGACGGCCGGGCCTCCTCCAGAGACTTCCGCAGCCGCTCCACGCCGACGTCGATGTCGAGGCCCGGCTGCTCCACCAGCCCGTCCGTGTACAGGGCGAGGACCGAGCCCGTCGTCAGCCGCAGCTCCGTGAGCGGGTACGAGGCCTCCGGGTCGATGCCGAGCACCACCCCGCCCGCCAGGTCCAGCACCTCGGTCCGGCCGTCCGGGTGGCGCAGCAGCGGCTGGGGGTGCCCGGCCCGGGCGGCCGTCACGGAGCCCGACGCCGGGTCGAGCAGCATGTAGCAGCAGCTCGCGAACTGGCCCGGATCCAGGTCGATGAGCAGCTGGTTGGTGCCGCTCACCACCTGCTCTGGGGTGCTGCCGCTGAGCGCGAAGGCCCGTACCGCGCTGCGCAGCTGGCCCATGGTCGCCGCGGCCGCCACACCGTGGCCCTGGACGTCCCCGATGACCAGGGCCAGCAGACCGGCGCCCGTCTCGACGACGTCGTACCAGTCGCCTCCGACGTCCATGCCCAGGGTGCCGGGGAGGTAGCGGCCGACGGTGTCCACGTGCTCGCGCACCGGCAGCCGGTGCGGCAGCAGGGCCGACTGCAGACCGCGGGCCAGCTCCACCTCGCTGTCGTAGCGCCGGGCCCGCGCGAGCGCCTGCGCGATCAGACCGGCCAGCGCCGTGAGCACCGTACGCTCCTCCGCGCTGAAGCCGCGGGGCGAGTCGAAGCCGAGGATGCACGAGCCGACCGGCCGGCCGGAAGCGATCAGCGGCAGGAAGGCACGGGCGCCGACATCGGCGTCCAGCGGAATGCCCGGATAGGCGGCGGCCAGGTGCTGCATCGACTCGAAGAACAGCGGCCGGCCCGTGGTCAGCGTCTCCACACCCGGCAGCCGGACATCGAGCGAGACCCCGTCGAACCGGTTGAGGAAGCCCTGCGGGAAACCGGTCTCCCAGGCCAGGTGCAGATGCCGCTCGTCCAGCAGATAGATCGCCAGCTGGCGGCCGCCGAAGGCCGGCAGCAGCTCCTCGGTGACCACCGCCGACACCTGCCGGGCCGTGACCGCCTCCGTCAGCGCGATGGCGAGGGCCACCGGCCGGTACAGCGCCGAGGCCTCGTCGGCGGACGCGTCGAGGTTGGCCGCGTCCGCGTCCGCGTCAGCGTCGGCGTCGGGGTCCGGGTCCGGGTCCCGACGGGCCCGTGAATCGGGCGCGTAGGCCGGTTTCGCGGAAGTACCCAGCGTCAGGGTCACGCCGTCGGCAGCGGGGTACAGGTCCACCGACAGCCACTGGCCGGGCGCGTGCCGGCCGCGCCGGGCGGGGAAGTGCACCGGCTCGCCGGACATGAAACCGGCCCGGAAGTGGTCCTCGTAGGCGGGATGCCCGAGCCACGGCAGCGCCTCCCACAGCAGCCTTCCCTGCAGATGGGGCCCGTCGACGCCGAGCAGTTCCTCCGCCGCGGTGTTCACGTAGCCGATCCGGCCCTCCCGGTCCAGGGAGAGCACCGCCTGCGCGAGCCGGTCCGCGGCCCTGCGGGCGCCCTCGGCCCCGGCCTCGGGCGGTGGCGCCGGCACGCCCACCGGGTCGCCCTCCCACAGCACCCGCGCCCCGGCCGCCGCGAGCGCGGTGAGGTCGGCGGCCAGCTGCTCCGCGGCCCCTCGCAGCCGTTCGCGGTCCGCGGTCCCGACCGGGATCCCCGGGGTCGCCTCGCGCAGCACCACCAGCACGCCGAACCGTTCCGTCCCGGCGGTCACCGGCTCGTACAGCGAGGCGAAGGTGAACGGAAGCCCGGCCATCAGCTGCGGAAAGCGGCTCATGGTGGACTCGGCGTCGGGCAGGTGCACGGCCTGCCCGGAGCGGTAGGCCTCGGCGACCGGGAACGGGCGGTTCACCTGCATCCGCCACCAGGGCCGGAACAGCTGCAGCGGCAGCCCGGTGAACACGGCCATCAGGAGCAGCCCGGTGGTGGGCGAGCGCAGGTAGACGCCGGCCGCGTACCCGCCGACGGCCTCCATCGCGTTCACGGCGGCCCGTGCGAGCACCTGGGCCGTCGCATCAGGGGCATCCGTGGTGTCAGGCGCGGCGCCGACGCTGTCCGCTCTCGCCATCACACAGCCAGGATGCGCCCTCGGCGGCGCCGCCTGCATCCTGGCTGGTCGCGGCCGTGCCCCGGCCGATAGGCCGGACCGCTTCCCTCGTCCGGGGGACGCCCGGGTGTGCGGACCACCCCCCGGACGGCGCCGCGGGGCACGATAGCGCAGACGTCCCCCCGGCAGGCCCCCGGAAGGCAGAGCATGCGGTTCCAGTACGACACCATCGGCGAGCGCTACGCGGAGTCCACGAGCACGGCGGCCTTTTCCGCGGCCGACACCTACACCCTGCACGGAGCCCTCGACGCCCTCGGCGGGGTGCGCGGGCTCGACGCCCTCGACCTGGCCTGCGGATACGGATACAACACCCGGCTGCTGGCCCGCGGCGGGGCCCGGCGGACCGTCGGCGTCGACGTATCGGAGGAGATGATCCGGCTGGCCCGCGCGCACGAGGCGACCAAGGACCGGCCGGACGTCGAGTACCACGTCGCCGACGCCGCCGGCCTGCCGCACCTGGGCCCCTTCGACCTCGCGACCGCCGCGTACGTCTTCAGCTACGCGCCCGACCGCAGGTCCCTGCACGCGATGTTCCGGTCCGTCCGCGCCAATCTGCGGGCGGGCGGGCGGCTGCTCGCCATCGTCCCCAACGCGGGGGCGTTCCCGCGCGTGGACTGGTCGCCGTACGGGGTGCGCATCCTCGACCGGGTCCCGGACGGCGACGCGCCGCTGCTCAAGGCGCATTTCCTGACGGAGCCGCCGGTGCCCTTCGAATTCCGCGAATGGGCCCACGCCGACCTCGCCGAGGCCGCCGTCGAGGCGGGCTTCGTCACCGTCGGCTGGCAGCCGAACCGGACCCCGCCCGCCGACGCCGTACGGGACGAGGAGTACTGGACGGCGTACCGCGCCTGGCCGATCAGCTCACTGATGACCTGCACGGCGTAGCGCCCGTCAGCGATCCGCCGTCAGCGCCGTGCCCTCAGAGATCCGCCGTCGACCTGATCAGCTCGACGATCCGCTCGCGTGCCGCCCGCCCCTCCGGCACGGGCAGCAGCGGGTACCCGTGCGGCAGCCCCGCCGCCTCGTGGAACTCCACCTCGGCCCCGTCCGCGCGGGCCCGGCGCAGCAGCTCCCGGCTGTCCGTGGTGAGCATGTCCCGGGTCCCGGTGAACACCGTCATCGGCGCCAGCCCGGCGAAGCCGCCGTGCAGCGGGCTCACCCGGGGATCCTCGGCGGCCAGGGTTCCGGCGTACAGCCGCCCGGCCTCCAGCAGCCCCGGACGGGCCAGCAGCGGATCGGCCGTCTCGATGGCCGCCTGGTCCGGATGGCTCATGGTCACGTCCAGCCAGGGCGAGATCAGTACGATCCGGGACGGCTGGTCCCCGGTGCGGTCGCGCAGCCGCTGCGCGGCCGCCAGCGCCAGCCCGGCCCCGGCGGAGTCCCCGATCAGCACCGTTCCGCCGGAGCCGCCGCTCGCGATCAGACCGCTCAGCAGGTCGGCGGCGACCGGGACGGTCCGGTCGGCGGTACCGCGCGGAGCGAGGATGTACGCGGGTACGACCACCCGCGCCCGCGCCTGCGTGACCAGGGTCCGGATCAGCGCCCAGTGCGGGCGGACCAGCTCGTCGATGTAGCCGCCGCCGTGCACGTACAGCACATGGGCCGCGGGCTCCGCCCCGAGCGGGGAGACGTCGTACACCGGCCAGGCTCCGACGAAGGTCCGCGAGATGTCGGCGACCCGCCCCAGCGACCGCGGCGGCAGATGGGAAGCGGGCCGGCGGGCGGACTCGGCCACCCGGCTCCGGACGGCCTCCGCGCTCGCGTACCGTCTTCGCCGTCCCGCCGCGATCAGCGCCACCGACACCGCTCTGCTGCGCAGACTCGGCACGCTCCTCACCTCCCCTTTTTCCCGCGCCGTCCCCAGCGCGAGCCCCTTCCCCGTCACGGGAGGAGCATAGGCGTGAAGCTGCGCTGTCGACCCGCTTAAGAAAGTCTCGATGGACTGATCACCGCGCCGATCGGCAGATTGGTGCACGTCACCGCCGCCGTTCGGGCCCATCCGCCCGCGGCGTACCCTTCCGCATGCCTGGAGCCACCCCATGAAGGCACTCGTCAAGCACAAGGCAGAACCCGGCCTGTGGCTCATGGACGTCCCCGAGCCCGAATACGGCCCCGGCGACGTGCTGATCAAGGTGCTGCGCACCGGCATCTGCGGAACCGACCTGCACATCCGCGCCTGGGACGGCTGGGCGCAGGGCGCGGTCAAGACCCCCCTCGTCCTCGGCCACGAGTTCGTCGGCGAGGTCGCGGCGCTCGGCGCGGACGTCCAGGACATCGAGATCGGCGCGCTGGTCAGCGGCGAGGGCCACCTGGTGTGCGGCAAGTGCCGCAACTGCCTGGCCGGCCGCCGCCACCTGTGCCGCAGCACGATCGGGCTCGGGGTCGGCCGCGACGGCGCCTTCGCCGAGTACGTGGTCCTGCCCACCCAGAACGTGTGGGTGCACCGCACCGCCGTGGACCCGGACGTCGCCGCGATCTTCGACCCGTTCGGCAACGCCGTGCACACGGCGCTGTCCTTCCCGCTGGTCGGCGAGGACGTACTGATCACCGGCGCCGGCCCGATCGGGATCATGGCGGCGGCCGTGGCCAAGCACGCCGGCGCGCGCAACGTGGTCATCACCGACGTCAGCCCCGAGCGCCTGGAGATCGCCCGCAAGGCGGGCGCCACCCTCGCCGTCAATGTCGCCGAGTCCTCGATCGCCGAGGCGCAGACCAAGCTCGGCCTGCGCGAGGGCTTCGACATCGGCCTGGAGATGTCCGGCCGCGCCGAGGCCATGCGCGACATGATCGACAACATGACGCACGGCGGCCGGATCGCCATGCTGGGCCTGCCCGCGCAGGAGTTCCCGGTGAACTGGGCGAAGGTGGTCACCTCGATGATCACGATCAAGGGCATCTACGGCCGTGAGATGTTCGAGACCTGGTACGCGATGACCGTGCTGCTGGAGGGCGGGCTCGACCTGAGCCCGGTCATCACCGGCCGCTACTCGCACCGCGACTTCGAGGCCGCCTTCGACGAGGCGTCGACCGCCCGCAGCGGCAAGATCATCCTGGACTGGACCGCGTAGGGGGGACCACCCCTCCCGCCACCCCACCGAACCATCTCCCTCCGGGCCGGGCCCCGCACACCCTCCCCCCTCCGCGGGGCCCGGTCCCCTCCCTCGTCGCCCTCCGCCGCACAAGGAGAACCGCACCATGTTCGAGTCCGTCCGCGAGGACCTGCGCTCCACCCTCGACGAGATCCGCGCCGCCGGCCTGCACAAGCCCGAGCGCGTCATCGGCACCCCGCAGAACGCGGCCGTCGCCGTCACCTCGGGCGGCGCCGCCGGCGAGGTGCTCAACTTCTGCGCCAACAACTACCTGGGGCTGGCCGACCACCCCGAGGTCGTCGCCGCCGCGAAGGAAGCCCTGGACCGCTGGGGCTACGGAATGGCCTCCGTCCGCTTCATCTGCGGCACCCAGGAGGTGCACAAGGAGCTGGAGGCGCGGCTCTCGGCCTTCCTCGGCCAGGAGGACACGATCCTCTACTCCTCCTGCTTCGACGCCAACGGCGGCGTCTTCGAGACCCTGCTCGGCGCCGAGGACGCGGTCATTTCCGACGCCCTCAACCACGCCTCGATCATCGACGGCATCCGCCTCTCCAAGGCCCGCCGCTTCCGCTACGCCAACCGCGACCTCGCCGAGCTCGAAGCCCGCCTGAAGGAGGCCACCGAGGGCGGCGCCCGCCGCAAGCTGATCGTCACCGACGGCGTCTTCTCCATGGACGGCTACGTCGCCCCGCTCGCGGAGATCTGCGACCTGGCCGAGCGCTACGACGCCATGGTCATGGTCGACGACTCGCACGCCGTCGGCTTCGTCGGCCCCGGCGGACGCGGCACCCCCGAGCTGCACGGCGTCATGGACCGCGTCGACATCATCACCGGCACCCTGGGCAAAGCCCTCGGCGGCGCTTCCGGCGGCTATGTCGCGGCCCGCGCCGAGATCGTGGAGCTGCTGCGCCAGCGCTCGCGCCCGTACCTCTTCTCCAACTCCCTCGCCCCGGTCATCGCGGCGGCCTCCCTCAAGGTCCTCGACCTGCTGGAGTCGGCCGGTGACCTGCGCGAACACCTCGCCGCCAACACCGCGCTCTTCCGTACGAAGATGACCGAGGCCGACTTCGAGGTCCTGCCGGGCGACCACGCCATCGCCCCCGTCATGATCGGTGACGCGGCCGAGGCGGCCAGGATGGCGGAGCTGCTCCTGGAGCGCGGCGTGTACGTGATCGGCTTCTCCTACCCGGTGGTGCCGATGGGCGCGGCGCGCATCCGCGTCCAGCTCTCCGCGGCCCACTCGACGGCCGACGTCGAGCGCGCGGTGGCCGCCTTCATCGACGCCCGTGCGGCCCTTGAGACCGCTGGGGCCTGAGGGGTCTGTGCACCCTGAGACAATGGTGGGGTGATCGACCCCCGCCGGCTGCGCATCCTGCGGGCCGTGGCGGACCACCGTACGGTGACCGCCGCGGCCGCAGCCCTGTACCTCACCCCCTCCGCCGTCTCCCAGCAGCTCGCGGCACTGGAGCAGGAGACGGGCCACGCGCTGCTCACCCGCAGCGGTCGGGGCGTACGGCTCACGGCGGCCGGTGAGATCCTGCTCGGCCACGCACACGAGGTGCTCGCGCAGCTGGAGCGGGCGGAGGCGGAACTCGCGGCGTACGCGGGCGGTTCGGCGGGCGAGGTCACCGTCGCCGCCTTCGCGACGGGCATCGCGGAAGTGCTGGCCCCGGCCATCGCCCGGCTCGCGCTGGAACAGCCGGGCATCCGGCTGCGGGTCCGCGACGCGGAGGGTGACCAGAGCCTGCCGCTGCTGCTGGACGGCGAGGCGGACCTCGCGCTGGCCGTCGAGTACCGGGGCGGCCCGGGCGCCGACGACGCGCGGCTGTCCGTCCTCCCGCTGTACGCGGAACCCTTCGACGCGGTCCTGCCCTCGGGGCATCCGCTGGCCGACCTGCCCGCGGTGTCGCTGGCCGACCTGGCCGACTCGGACTGGGTGGGCCAGTACCCCGGCAACCCGTGCCACGACGTGACGCTGCTCGCCTGCGAACTGGCGGGCTTCCAGCCCCGGCTCGTGCACTCCTCGGACGACTTCCGCGCCGTGACGGCGCTGGTGGGCGCGGGGGCCGGAGTGGCCCTCGTCCCGCGCTCGGCCCTGCGCGGTATGGACCTCAAGGAGGTCCAGGTCCGCCCGGTCACCGGGCCGGCCGCCACCCGCCGGGTCTTCGCGGCCACCCGCCGCGGGGCCGAGACCCACCCGCTGATCGCCCCGGTCCTGGCCGCCCTGGTCCGCGAGTCGGAGCGGCTGCCGGCGCACTGAGCACCGCCCGGGTCCGGCCGGCCGGACCCACGCGCAGACGGCCCCGGGCGCCACGGGGCGCGAGCTGTGTGTCTCCGTGCCGCAGCCTGATCTCCCGGGCGGGCGGGGGGCTTTGCGGCGCGTGCTCGCGTCGCGGGACTCGGCGCACGACGCTACGCTTTTGCTGAGAGTGCCGATAGTCCACGGCGGTTCCTGTAAGAGGAGCGGTCACGCGACGGGCGCCCGGGGGCATCCACCCGCTCTGATGATGCGTTTCCTTACCCTCCGCATGTGCGTTGAGGAGGACATCATGGCTCGGGATCACGGTAAGCAGCAGAGGAACATGCCGGGCCCGGAGGCCGACCGGCCCCTGCGTATGGTCCCCGGCGTCGGCGAACACGCGGATGCCGGTGGGGTACTGCGCAAGTACGTCGATCCGGGAGCGACCCTGGCCCGTGCCTCGACGGCGCGAAAGGCCATCGACTCGTTCATGAAGGCGCGCTCGGGAGAGCTGAAGACCGGCTCGATCGATCTGCGCGAGGTGGAATCGACCGAAGGCGCGGCGACGCTGCGCGTGCGCTTCCAGCAGTTCCACAACGATCTCCCGGTGGTGGGCGCCACCGTTCAGGCCGTTGCCGACGTCAAGCAGGCCAGTGTGATCCAGGTCGATCACACCGGGGAGATGGACGTCGCCGATGCTCCCGACCCCGGTGACGCACGTACGGTGGCCGATGTCCTGAAGGCCGCCCTCGCGCCGTTCAAGAAGGACTTCGAAACCGCCGACGTGACCAGGGACGAACTCGTCTACCTGCGGGACACGGACCGGCCCTCCCTGCCGGAGAGCGACTACCCCTCCGCTTCCGTCGCGCTGCTGAAGAAGGGGAGGAAGCCGGACGGTGCACTGCACCTCGTGCACGATCTGGTGGTCGAGACCACCGGCCCCTTCGAACACTTCCGCGTCGTCGTGGACGCCATTGCCGGCACCTTGCTCTGGGTCGAGCTCGTGGGAAAGTACGTGACGGCCACGCTCAAAGTCTTCTCACCCGACCCCGTGACCGAGTCGAACGACAGCACGCTCCACGCCGGGTCCGGCGCGGCGAAGCTGAACGGCTTCCGGCACGACGTCCAGGCCGAGGTCGCACCCTCCGGCGGTGGAAAGTTCAGGCTCGACGGGGAGTGGTTCCGGTGCAACGACTGGGACACCCCGGCCTTCGCCCAACCCGCGGAGACGTCGGCCTCCTTCTCCTACGACACCTACCCCAAGAACCGCGCCTTCCTGAGTGCGAACGCCTACTACTGGCTCGACTCCACCGCGCGCTACCTCCGGACCCTGGGAAACACGACGCTCAATGCCAACATGGTCAAGGTCGACGTCGACCCCCAGGGAGCCAACGGCGCGGACAACAGCGAGTGGCTCGGCTCGACGACACCCCCGCGGATCCGCTTCGGCGAGGGCGGCGCCCCCGATGCCGCCGATTTCGGCGTCATCGTTCATGAATACACCCATGGCGTATTCGACTGGCTCGGTGCCAGCCACGGCGGGTCCGGATCGTACGAGCACAGCATCTGCGACGTGCTTCCCGCCATCTACCGGGACCGGTTCAACCCCGGCCAGCACCGGCGTACCGAGACGTTCCCCTTCGACAACAACGTGAACAACCAGTGGAGCACGGAGCGCACGCTGGACCGCTCCGAGCGGTTCGACGACGCGGGGTTCAGCGGTTACTCCTCCGACCTCCGCAACTCGATGCTGGGCACGGCGCTCTGGCGGTGCTACCTGGGCATGGGGGGCGACTCGTCCGATCCCGCCGTACGGCTCGCAGCCGCCGACGCGATGATCAAGACGATGCTGGAGATGCTGCTCATCGTGCCGGACTCCTCCTCCACGGGCCGTGCGCACGCCGTCAGCATGGCGCAGGGCTGCATCACCGCGGACTCGGCCCTCACCGGCGGCCTCTACAGCAAGGTGATGGACGAGGCCTTCGTGAACCAGGGGCTGTGGGCACGGCGGCCGGTGGACGTGTACATCGCGGACAACCCCGCCGACCTCGGCGCGCAGCCGAGCGGTGCGCTGCACTGGACCTCCCCCGACATCTGGGTCCGCAACAACGGCATCAGCACCGGCGACAACCCCGAACTCGGTCACGAGCCGCCCATCAACGACCAGCCGAACTTCCTCTACGTGCGGGTGCACAACCGGGGGATCCAGGCGGCGGCGAGCGGAGGCTTCCAGGTCGAGGCCTTCCGGTGCGACCCGGGCACGGGGATGATCTGGCCCACGCACTTCGAGTCGCTGGGCACGCTGGTGATCGACGAGCCGATCCCGCCCGGTGGGTCCGTGCGGGTCGGGCCCTTCAGCTGGACCCCGCAGATCGTGGAGCAGGAAGGCCTGGTGGCCGTGGTGCACGGCGCCCCGGACCCCGCCATCACCGCCACGCTCAACGGGCCGGTGCCGCACGACCGGGTCATCAGGTTCGACAACAATGCGGGGCAGCGCAACGTGGTTCCGCAGATGGCCGCGCCGGGCGGCAAGACCAGCACGACGATCGCCCTCCGCGGCGGCCTGACCTCCACCTCCGGCTCCTGGCACCTCGACGCGACGGCACTGCCCGACGACACCAGGATCTCGATCCGCATGCTGAGCCGCATCGTCGGGTCCGCCGAGCTGACCAACCTCAAGGTGACCGAGAAGGGCACCGTCCGCACGACGCTCGAAATGAAGGGCGGCAGCACCGCAGTCGTCGACGGCTTCCGTCTCGAGGCGGACGACCGGGCGGCAGCCGACATCACCATCGATTTCTCCCACCACGCCGACCACCTCCGCCTCTACCCCTTCATCGCCACCCAGTACCAGGACAGCCTGATCGCCGGCCGCATGACCATCCAGATCACCGCGGTCAAGGAACTCGAAGGCTTCTTCTTCGGCAATCCGCGCAGCGGCGAGCTCCACATCTCCACCTGCCCGTACTGGTCGAAACTCGGCGCCGGCAGCAAGGTCCCCTTCCTCCGTGCCGAAGACGCGGTCGCACGCGGATACAACGGCTGCGCCTACTGCCAACCCGCCCTCAACACCAACTGAAGGCGGCCCGTGATGGAACGTGACACACGTGCGGCGCTGCCGCTGGCACCCCCCGAGAAGCGCTACCCGCCCAGCGCCGCCGAGCCCGTGGCACCGGCCGAACGCAAGCGGGCGGCCACGCAGAAGAACGAGTTCGTCACCACGCTGGTCGAGTCGGTCTCGGCGGACGAGCTGATGAACTCCGTCGAGGCACTCGCGGCCTTTCACACGCGTCACACCTTCTCACCCCTCATCGGGCAGGCCGCCGAGGAGATCGTGGGCCGGTTCGAAGCGGCCGGGTACACGGATGTGGTCCGGCGCACGTGGACCAATGCCGGTCACAGCGCCGACAATGTGATCTGCACCAAACCCGGGACGGGTGCCGGTCGGCCCGTCATCATCGTGTGCGCCCACTACGACTGCCGCATGGCGGACCTGAACAACACCACGGCACGTGCTCCGGGAGCCGACGACAACGGCAGCGGTGTGGCCGCGGTGCTCGAGATCGCGCGTCTGCTCGCCCCTGTCGCACTGTCCTCCACCCTCCAGTTCGTGGCCTTCTCCGGCGAGGAACAGGGGCTGTGGGGTGCCACGGAGTACGCCGCGGAGCTCCACGCCACCGACGGCGACGCCTACCGGGTCGTGAACCTGGACATGGTCGGGAGGCCGCCGACGGACGGCTCCGTGACGGTGGAGCGCGACCTGGGGAACGCCGTACCGGACAATGACGCCGCGTCAAAGGCCTTCGCCGCGGTCATGGCGCAGGCCGCCGCGGACCACACCACACTGCCGGTCATGCTCGGCCCCATCTTCGCCAGTGACTACATGCCGTTCGAAGCACAGGGCGACGTGACGATCGGCGCCTACGAGGGGGAGGGGAACCCGCACTACCACGAGACGTCCGATGCTCCGGACACGCTCGACTACGGTTACCTCGCCGACGTCACCAGGATGACCCTGGCGACCTTGCTCGCCGATGCGCTGGGGGCCGTGGAGTAGCGCACCGTGCCTCCGTAGGCGGCGGCCGTGCCGGCCGCCGCCTACGGCCGTCTCTTCCTACGCTCACACCCGCAGTACTTCCACGCCCGCCGTCTCGAACTCCCGGGCGACCGCCGCCGCCAGGCCCGTGTCCGTCACCAGGACGTCCACCGACGAGGTCGCGCAGATACGGGCGAAGGCGCGAACGCCCAGCTTGCTGGAGTCGGCCGCGACGACCACCCGGCGGGCGCGTTCGCACAGCAGGCGGTTGACCGAGGCCTCGTCCTCGTGCCGGGTCGCCGCGCCGTCCTGCGGGTCGAAGCCGTCCACGCCGAGCACCGCCGTGTCCACCGCGAGCTGCCCGAGGACCTGCTCGGCGAGCGGACCGGTCAGTTCGTACGACTGGGGGCGGGCCACCCCGCCGGTCAGTACGATCTTGAACTGCGGCCGGATCACCAGTTCGCCCGCGATGTTGAGGGCGTTGGTGACCACGGTGAGCGCCGGCGAGCCCTGGGCCAGGTCCGGACGCCCGGCGAGGGCCCGCGCCACCTCCGTGGTCGTGGTGCCGCCCGTCAGGCCGATCACCTCTCCCGGGGTGATCAGGGCCACCACCGCCTCGCTGATCCGGTGCTTCTCGGCGGCGCGCCGTGACGTCCGGTAGCGCAGCGGGAGTTCGTACGAGACCCCGTGCAGCACCGCCCCGCCGCGCGTACGGACCAGCAGCTGCTGCTCGGCGAGCTGGTCGAGGTCGCGGCGGATGGTCGCGGCGGACACCCCGAGGGTCTCGGCCGCCGGTTCCACCTCCAGCTCGCCGCGTTCCACCAGCAGATCCAGCAGCGCCTGCCAGCGCTCCTTGCGGGTCATCGGCCGCCCCCTCCCGTGCTCGTCCCGTGGCCGCAGTCGGGCTACCCGGCGACACTAACTCAGCAGATCACCCCGTGGTTGCTTGAAGTTGCGCGAAAGTGCGAGCTACCTTGCAGGAAAACGCAAAGCGTTCCACGCAAAACGCATTCAGACCCGCCTGCCGCACGAGGGAGCCTGTATGAGTCACGTCGCGTACGAGTTGGGCACGCAGCCCGCATGCTGGGAGCGGGCCGTCGAACTGGCCCCGGCCCGGCGGGCGGTGCTCCCGCAGCCGGGGGAGCGTACCGCGATCGTCGGGTGCGGGACCTCGTACTACATGGCCCAGGCGGCCGCCGTGCTGCGCGAGGAGTCCGGACAGGGCGAGACCGACGCCTTCCCCGCCTCCGAGTTCCCGCGCCACCGCCGCTACGACCGGGTCGTCGCCCTGACCCGGTCCGGCACCACCACCGAGGTACTGGACCTGCTGGCCGGGCTGCGGGACGCGGGCGTGCCCACGACCGCGGTCGTCGGCGATCCGGCCACCCCGGTGATGACCGCCGCGGACGAGCTGGTCGTCCTCGACTTCGCCGACGAACAGTCCGTCGTGCAGACCCGGTTCGCGACCACCGCCCTCACCCTGCTGCGCGCCCACGTCGGGCTGCACACCCCCTCCGCGGTCGCCGACGCCCGCACCGCCCTCGTCGAGCCGCTGCCCGCCGACATCGCCGGCCGGGGCCAGTTCACCTTCCTCGGCCGTGGCTGGAGCGTCGGCCTCGCCCACGAGGCCGCGCTGAAGATGCGCGAGGCCTCGCTGTCCTGGGCCGAGTCCTACCCGGCGATGGAGTACCGGCACGGGCCCATCAGCGTCTCCGGGCCCGGCACCGTGACCTGGTCGCTGGACGAGGCCCCCGACGGGCTCGCGGAGCAGGTACGCGCCACCGGCGCCCAGTGGGTGCCCGGTCGGCTCGACCCGCTCGCCGAACTGGTCCGCGTACACCGCCTCGCCCTCGCCGTCGCCGCCCACCAGCAGCTGGATCCGGACGCGCCGCGCAACCTCACGCGCTCGGTGATCCTCACCACCGGCGAGGAGGCGGTCCGATGAGCCTCGTCCGGGCCGGCGACCTGGTCCTGGAGGCGGCCGCGGCCGGCCGGGCCGTCGCCGCCTTCAACATCATCACCCTGGAGCACGCCGAAGCCGTCGTGGCCGGGGCCGAGGCGGCCGGCCTGCCGGTCATCCTCCAACTGAGCGAGAACGCCGTGAAGTTCCGCGGCGGGCAGCTGCTGCCCATCTCCCGGGCCGCCGGCGCGTGCGCGGAGGCCGCCGGGGTCCCCGTCGGCCTGCACCTCGACCACGTCAAGAGCCCCGAACTGCTCCGGATGGCCTGCGACGCCGGATACAGCTCGGTGATGTACGACGCCGCGCAACTCCCGTACGCCGAGAACCTGGAGACCACCCGGTCCGCGGCCGACTGGGCGCACGCCAACGGGCTGTGGATCGAGGCCGAGCTGGGCGAGGTCGGCGGCAAGAACGGCGCCGCGCCGCTCGATCCGCACGCGCCCGGCGCCCGTACCGACCCCGACGAGGCCCGGCGGTTCGTCGCCGACTCCGGGGTCGACGCCCTCGCCGTCGCCATCGGCAGCAGCCATGCCATGACCAGCCGGACCGCGGCCCTGGACCACGTGCTGCTGGCCCGGCTGGCCAAGACCGTGGACGTACCGCTCGTCCTGCACGGCTCCTCGGGGCTGCCGGACGCCGAGCTCGCGGCGGCCGTCGCGGGCGGCATCCGCAAGGTCAACATCGGTACCGCCCTCAATGTGGCGATGACCGAAGCCATCCGTACCCACCTGACCCCGGCGGACCCCCGGCCGTACCTGACGGCGGCCCGTACGGCGATGACGGTGACGGCGACGGCTATGATCGGCGCCCTGAACTGACGGGCGGCGGGGGCGGCGATCATGGACACACAGCGGGGACGTACGAACCGTCGCCGGTTTCTGCTGATCGCCGGCCTCCCGCTGCTGACGGCGGGCGCGGGCATGACGTACCTCCTGTGGCCGGAGCCGCCGCGCCGGGCCGAGGTCCGTACCGACCTGGAGCCGCTGAACCGCCGGCTCGGGCCGTTCCTGGGCGAGCTGACCGACGCGCACTGGCTGGGCTACGACATCGACGACACGCGTGACGACCGGAGCATCCCGGGCCCCGACTCCCGGGTCCGCGTGGTCGGTGTCGCCCACCTGCCCGCCGGCGGGGCGGCCGCGATCACCGGCAAGCCCGACCACGCCTTCGCCGCCGCCGGCGCGCCGTCCGGCCTGCCCGCCGCGCTGAAGCAGCACCTGCCCGCCGCCGCGGCCTGGCAGCACAGCCCCGGGTTCGACGCGTACGCGAACGGCCAGGGCGCCGGCGGCCAGGCCTCGGACGGGATCCCCTCGGGCCGGTACCTGTTCGACACGGCCCGCGACCTCGTCCACTTCGACGTCCTGTACCTCTTCACCTGACATCGGGCTGCCCTCGGACGCCTTGCGCGGGGAGACCGTGACGGCGGCGGGTGTCAGCGCGGTGTGAGGCGGGCCTGGTGGTACTGGATACCGTGCCACCGGGCCTGGTCCGGGCGGGCGCCCCGGTCCAGGGTCCGGGTGCCCTCGGCGAGGGTCAGGGCGCGCTCGGTGGACAGGACGAGGGCGACGAACCAGGTGGTCCGCCCGGGCTCGACGGTCTCGTCGTAGTACCAGTCGGCGGTGACACGGGCCTCCCCGGCGAGGAAGGGGCGCTGCAGGAAGTCCTGTACGGGGAGCGGGAAGTGGCCGAGCACCCCCTGGGCCTCCGGGCCCAGTTCCAGGCGCAGCACCGGAGCGCCCGGCAGACCCGGGGCGGTGGCCCGCCCGTCCGGCGCGGGCCTCCCGTCGAAGGACCGGCTGTGCAGCGAGCCCGGCTCCACCCGGGCGCGCTGCCCGCGGAACTCCGCCACCCCGTCCCGCAGCACCTGGCCGACCCGGCACAGCCCGCGGTCCCCGACCACCAGCGCGGCGGGACGCCCGTCGGAATCCGGCCCGGCCCACCAGGTCAGGCGCCGGCCGGCCTTCTCCAGCAGCCGGGCCCGTACGTCCCCCGGGAGCAGCTCCCAGTAGGCGTGCCGGGCCGGGATCCCGGGGTCGGTGGGGAGGGCGCCCGGCTCGTGGATCTGCGTCACCGCCCGCGTGAACTCGGGGTCCTCGCGGCGCCATGCGTCGATGTCCATATCCGCCCATTGTGCGGCAGGCGGCCGAACTGCACCCGTGTTTCAGGTGAGTTGGGGACGAACCGACGGCTCGGCCGGGCGCTCTCGGATGCCTATGGCGTTCTCAGATGCCTATGGCCCCGTCGATCCGCTCGCGCAGCAGGTCGGCGTGCCCGTTGTGCCGCGCGTACTCCTCGACCATGTGGATCAGCACCCAGCGCAGCGACACCTTCCCGCGCCACGCGTCGACGGCCTCGACGTCCAGATCGGGTGCTTCGGCCACGAAGCTTTCGGCGAAGGCCACTTCGGCGCGCCATGCCTCCCAGGCCGCTTCGACCGCCGCGGGATCGGACCGGGCCCCGTCGAAGTCCCCGTCGGGATCCTCCGCCGAGGAGAACCGGGGCGGTGCGTCCTGGCCCGCCAGGACCTGCCGGAACCAGCGGCGCTCCACATCGGCAAGGTGCCGGACCAGGCCGAGCAGGGAGAGCGTGGACGGTTCCACCGAGCGGCGCGCCAACTCCGCGCCGATCCCCGCGCACTTGAGTTCCAGGGTGGCGCGGTGGTCCGCCAGGAAGGCGACCAGCATCCGCCGCTCGTCACCGGTCGCGGGGCCGCTGAAACGGCCGTCCCGCTCGGGTTCGACGAAGAATTCCGCTCTGCTGCGTGGGCTCGTCATGGTCGCGATTATCAACGCCGGTCCCGAACGGCCGGTACCCGGGTCCTTCCGAATTCTTGTAACAGGTTCTACTCTGACCGCCGCCACCACAGCGACCGGCTGGACCGCGAGACCCCCGGAGGGGCCGTGCACCTCGAATACACGCCTGAGCAGCAGCAGTTGCGCACCGAGCTGCGCGCCTACTTCGCCGAGCTCGTGCCGCAGGACGTCTACGCCCGCTACGAGGACCCGGCCGCCCAGAAGCGCTTCTACCGGGACACCATCCGCCGGCTCGGCGCCGACGGCTGGCTCGGGGTCGGCTGGCCCAAGGAGTACGGCGGCCGCGGGATGACCCCGATGGACCAGTTCATCTTCTTCGACGAGGCCGCGCAGGCCGTCGTACCGCTGCCCCTGATGGCGCTCAACACGGTCGGGCCGACCATCATGCAGTTCGGCACCGACGAGCAGAAGGCGTACTTCCTGCCGAAGATCCTCGCCGGGGAGATCGACTTCGCCATCGGCTACAGCGAGCCCGACGCCGGCACCGACCTCGCCGCGCTCAAGTGCAAGGCCGTGCGCGAGGGCGACGAGGAGACCGGCACCTACGTCGTCGACGGACAGAAGATCTGGACCACCAACGGAGACACGGCCGACTGGGTCTGGCTCGCCGTACGCACCGACCCGGACGCCCCCGCGCACAAGGGCATCACCATGCTCCTGGTCCCGACCTCGGACCCCGGCTACTCCTGCACCCTCATCAACACCCTCGCCTCGCACGACACCACCGCCAGCTACTACGAGAACATCCGCGTTCCGGCGAGCCGCCGCGTCGGCCAGGAGAACAAGGGCTGGCGCCTGATCACCAACCAGCTCAACCACGAACGCGTCACCCTCGCCGCACACGGCACGATGGCCATCCGGGCCCTCCACGACGTCCAGCGCTGGGCCGCCGCGACGAAACTCGCCGACGGCCGACGGGTCATCGACCTCTCCTGGGTCCGCGGCCGCCTCGCGCGCACCCACGCCCGGCTCGACGCGATGAAGCTGCTCAACTGGCAGATGGTGGGCGCGGTCGAGGCCGGCACCCTCACCCCGCAGGACGCGTCCGCGGTCAAGGTGTACGGCTCGGAGGCCCGCCGGGACGCGTACGCCTGGCTGATGGAGATCGTCGGCGCGGCAGGCTCCCTCAAGGACGGCTCGGCGGGCGCGGTCCTGCACGGCGAGCTCGAACGCGGCTACCGCAGCGCCGTGATCTTCACCTTCGGCGGGGGCAACAACGAAATCCAGCGCGAGATCATCTCCTGGATCGGCCTCGGCATGCCGCGCGTACGCCGCTAGGCGGCCCGGCCGAGCCGGCCGGCCTTGTGGGGGGGGGGGGGGGGGGGGGGGGGGGCGGCGCGGGGGGGGGGCGGGGGGGGGGGCGCACGGGGGCGGGGGGCCGGGCGGCGGG